>JAPLAJ010000121.1 GCA_026393335.1 Rhodoluna sp.
AGGCTTTCTCTAATTCCACGATTCTTTTGAGGCTTAGGTAAGACAACCTTTGCTTTACTCAACTTAGCTTTAGGTTTTACTCCCTGCTTTGCATGGTTGAAGCGACTCTTTGGAGGTTGCAATTACTAGGCTCCTAGTGCCTTGAGGATGCCTGGCACCTGTCGATAGACATCGCCACAACCCATAGTGATAACAAAGTCACCTGCTTGAGCTATGGCTGCTACAGCGCTTGGAACATCATCCCAGAGTGGAACGTAATGCATTCTTGTTTGATCTACAAAAGCATCGGCAATAAGTGCACCGGTCACTCCAGGCTCAGGATCTTCTCTTGCTGCGTAGATATCTAAAACAACAACTAGATCACTAAGTTCAAGTGCCTGTGCAAATTCTTTAGCAAACAATCTGGTTCGGCTATACAGGTGCGGTTGAAACACGGTGATCAGTCTTCCACTGCCAACAACTGCTCTGGCAGCACTGAGAGCAGCTGTTACCTCGGTTGGATGATGCGCGAAGTCATCGTAAACCTTCACACCTCTTTGCTCACCATGAAGTTCAAACCGACGTTCTGTGCCACCGAAGGTAGCAATCGCATCAAGTGCGTCTTGCGCATCAATACCTAGTCCAACAAGAACTGCAAAAGCACCGGCTGCGTTGATGGCGTTGTGCTTACCTGGAACTCTTAGCGTGGCTGAATAGATAGCATCTGCGTATTGCAAATCAAAACTTACCTGTGCGCCTGTAGCGTCAATTTTTACAAGACGGACATCAGCAGTTTCATTTTCACCAAAAGTGATGACTTTTCTGCCGCTGATTAGCTTTGTGACTCTAACTGCCCCTGGATCATCTGAACTTATGGCGACAAAATCTGATGCACCATTGGCAAACTTGGCAAACTCCTTCTCAAAGTTTTCTAGAGAACCGTAATGGTCTAGATGATCAGGGTCAACGTTAGTAATAAGTGCAATGGCAGTTTTGTAATGCAGAAATGAGCCATCTGATTCGTCAGCTTCAATCACAAACAAATCGGACTTGCCAGCAGCAGCAGATGAACCATATTCGGCAATTACTCCACCATTGACAAAGCTTGGATCTTTATCTAACACTCTCAAAGCAGTAACAACCATGCCGGTGCTGGTTGTCTTGCCGTGGGCACCTGCAATTGAAACAAGTTTTTTGTTTGTGGTTAGATACTTCAATGCTTGAGAACGGTGCAGAATCGGAAGGTGTTTCTTCTGGGCTAATACATACTCTGGGTTTGTTGGCCACAGAGCTGATGTGACCACAACAGTGTTGGCATCACCAAGGTTGTTCGCATCATGCCCGATTGAAATATGAGCGCCTAGTTTTCTAAGTTCAGCAATGTTTCCAGACTCTCTAACATCGCTACCGGTGACCTTGTGTCCCGATTGAATAAGCAAGCGAGCAATTCCACTCATACCGGAACCACCAATGCCGATAAAATGCACATGCCCTAAGTTCTCAGGGACACTCTGGCTGTAGTCGGGTTTGATGGTCATATTTTCCTAAAGATTTGTTTAAGACTAAGTTCAGCTAGCTAGCCACAGGCTTACAACACGCCATTTACTAGAGCCAGCAAGCGTTTGGCCCCATCTTGCACGCCTACGCTTATGGCCTTTGATTGCATTTGCTTGACTAACTTGGCATTACTAACCAAAGGAATCAGAACAGATCTCACGTATTCCGAGTTGAATTCAGCATCTTCAACAACTAGCGCTCCTCCTGCTGCTACTAGCTCTTGAGCATTTAGTTTCTGCTCACCATTACCAACTGGGTAAGGCACAAATACAGCTGGAAGCCCAACTGCAGCAAATTCACTAACAGTTGCAGCACCTGATCTGGCTACAGCAAAATCGGCTGCTGCCAGGGCCAGATCCATTCGATCGCAATAACTGATGCGATGGTATCCGCCTTCGTGAACATCCTCTAATTCTGCTCTAGGGCCAACTATGTGAATAACTTGAATACCTGCAGCTTCAAGTAAGGCTCGGGACTCTGCGATGGTGTCATTGATGCGTTTTGCTCCGAGAGATCCGCCTGTTACTAGAAGCGTGGTGAGCTTTGAGTCCAGCCCGAAAAAAGTATTTGCTTCAAAAGTCAAATCAGTCGTTATTGTTTCTAAGACTTCTTTACGAAGTGGCATGCCAACAACTGTTGAGTTTGGCAAAACAGTTTGGCTGAAGGTAACCCCGACCTCGGCAGCTCCCTTCGCTCCAACTCGGTTGGCATACCCAGGTAGCACATTTGCCTCGTGGATTACGTATGGAATGTTTAGTTCCTTTGCGGCTCGGTACGCCGGTGCACTTGCATAACCGCCAAAACCAACTACTACATCGATTTTGTTTCCAACGATGTATTTCTTCACTAACTTAACCGCGTTGGCAAAAAGAAAAGGAAACTTCAAGAGATAAGCATTTAGTTTCCTAGGCATTGGCAATCTAGGGACTATTAGAAGTTCATAACCACGTTCTGGAACCAGTCTTGATTCCAAACCTTCACTAGTGCCTAAAGCCCAAACCTTGTGCTGACCTGGTTGACTCATGATTTCATCAGCCAGAGATAGAAGTGGATTCACATGTCCTGCTGTGCCACCGCCAGCTAGTAGATAGTTTGTCATCGCCTGGCAACTCTCCTAGGAGCTTTTGACTGGTCTCTTTCAACTGCTAGGACAATTCCTAGAGCCATAAGAACTGCAAGCATCGAAGATCCACCTTTTGAAAACAGCGGCAATGGAACTCCTAGAACAGGGAAAAGGTGAAGCACCACAGCAATATTGATCAGTGCTTGAACTAGTATCCACAGCATGATTCCAGTTACTGCAATAGCTCCAAAAGAAGTGGATGAGTTAATTGAGATCTGTCGCATATAACGAGCCAGCAAGAAGAACAGAATTAGAACTACAACTGCCCCAATTAGTCCAACTTCCTCGCCGACTATAGAGAAGATGAAGTCATTTTCAACTTCAGGAATCCAACCCCACTTCATTTTGGATTCACCTAAACCTGTTCCAAAAAGACCACCTGAAGCTAAAGCCCATTCGCCATGGCAAACCTGCCAGTTAGCACCTTCAATATTTGAATCACAGCGATTGAAGAATGAAAGGATTCGATTCAATCGGTTAGGGCTAGCAGCTGCCGCAGCGATGGCGGCTACACCAATTAATCCAACAAAAATCATCAACCGATTAGCTGGCATACCGATGAGGTATAGCAGAACCAGAATGAAAGACCCCATTACCGCTGCAGTGCCAAGGTCACCAGAAAGGAAAAGTACTAGACCTGCAGAACCGAAGCCATAGATAAGGACAGGTTTGGTTACCGTTTGAAAATCCCAAAGATAATCAAGATTTGCACTCAACAGCGATGCGAGGAAGAGGATTACTCCGATCTTCAAAAACTCAGAAGGTTGAAGCTGCACGAATCCTAAATTGATCCAGTTGGTATTTCCACCAACAGAAACACCAATACCTGGCACTCTAACTAGTAACTGCATACCAACGGTGATCCAAAAGAATACTGTAGTAAATCCTTGGATCTGCTGTACCGAGCGCTTTGAGATGTAAAGCATGGCTGCCAATCCTAAGATGGCGAAAAACACTTGAGATTTGAATTCTGCGAATGGATCTCCAGTTGCCTTCACTGAGAGAACGTTAGAGGCACTGAGTACCATAACTAAACCGCAGCCGAGCATAAACAGAATCAGCATCACGAACCTATAAAAGAGGTTCGATTGGTGCAAGAAGTAACTGTCGAAGGCACGAATAGAAGTTTGAATAGGGTGTCTAAGGAACCGAGCTATAGCCATACCAGCACCGCTTGATGAAGCGGCGGGCTTTCTTGATTCAGGTGTTCTTCTTTGGGTGCTCGGTCTTGCCATTTCTTATACTTCCCTTTTTACAGCTGTTGCAAAAAACTCTCCACGTTGGGCGTAATCCTTGAACTGATCCATAGATGCAGCTGCCGGAGCAAGTAGAACGGTATCCCCTTCGCGCGCTACATCCTTGGCAATTCGGACAACTTCATTCATAATTTCGCCTGGTTCAGAAACTATTTCGAAAACTTGTGTGCTTGGAGCTAATTTTGCGAAAGCGTCCAGCACTGGTGCTCTGTCTAACCCGATAACAATCGCTGCTCTAACTTTCGATGCGTATCTTGAAACCAAATCGGAGATGTCTACACCTTTTAGCAGTCCACCAACCACCCAAACAACTGAATCAAAAGAAGCAAGCGCAGCTGCTGCTGCGTGTGGGTTGGTTGCTTTTGAATCATCAACCCAACTAATTCCATCTTTAGCGAAAACCAACTGAATTCTGTGGGCATCTAGTTCGAATTGCTGCAGCGCGGTTGCAATCTCACTTGGTTGCACTCCAGCAGCTCTGGCCAAGCTTGCAGCGGCAGCGATGTTTGACATCAGGTGCGGGCTTAGAACAATTGAGCTATTCAAATCTGAAAGTGACGCTAGCTCTAGAGCGACGGATGGATCATCTACAAACGCACGATCAACCAGAATGTCTTCAACCCAACCAATTTCATTAGGTGCAGGAGTGTTGACTGTGAAGCCAACTGCTTGAGCGGAATCTGTATTTACAGCGGCCTGTAGTAATTCTGATGTGGTCTTATCCCCTGCGTTATAGACGCAGCAAATCTTGGTGTTATTGTAAATCTTTCCTTTGGCAAGACCGTACTGGTTCATAGAGCCGTGCCAGTCAAGGTGATCCTGAGCAAGGTTTAGTACAACGCTTGCCATTGGTTCAATGCTGTTGATGTATTCCAACTGGAAGCTACTGAGTTCAACCACTAACACTTCAAAGCCAGCAGGGTCGCGAACAACATCAAGAATAGGAATACCGATATTGCCGCAGGCAGCTGCTTTGATTCCTGCGGTAACTAGCATCTTCTCAACTAGCTGGGTGACAGTAGTTTTACCATTTGTTCCAGTTATACAAATCCATTGGGATGCAACACCTGCTTTATCTCGAACTCGCCAAGCAAGATCTATATCTGTCCAGACCTGAATGCCGGCGGCTCTGGCTTGCACAATCAGTGAATTATCTGGTCTTATCCCAGGAGAAGTAATTAGAACATCTGGTGTAAATGCTGCAAACCGCTCTTGTACATTTGCTGGATCTTTACCGATTAGATGTTGTACTCCCAGCACATCTAGGATGTCCACTACTTCTGCTTCGGCCTTATCTGCAATGACTAAAACCTGAGCACCTAGTTCGTTCAAGGTGTCGGCGACAGAAAATCCACTAACCCCCAGACCATAGACGACAGCCTTTAGCTCACTCCAATCTGAGTGCCAACTGTTTAGCTCATCTAACTTGCTCATGCAACCGAGCCATAAATCCACTCAACATAGAACAAACCAATTCCCGCCATAACTAGAAGGCCACAGATAATCCAGAACCGAACTACTACTGTGACTTCGTTCCAACCCTTTTCTTCAAAGTGATGATGCAGTGGGCTGTTTAGGAAAATTCTTCTCGGCTTACCAGTTATTGCTCTAGAAAGTTTGAATACGCTTCGTTGCAGAATTACAGATCCTGCTGAAATAGCAAACAGGCCGCCCACTAGCACTAGCAAAACTTCGGTACGGGAAAGTATCGCAAGAGCGGCAAGAGCTCCACCTAGTCCAAGCGAACCACTGTCTCCCATAAATATCTGAGCAGGGTTGGTGTTAAACCAAAGGAAACCAATAAGTGCTCCAACAATAGCTGCAGCAATAACCGCTAGGTCTAATGGATCTCTGGTGTCATAACAGTTAGGCGCAATGTTAGTCACATCACAGGCTTGGTTAAACTTCCAGAAGCCAATAACTGCAAAAGCACCGATAGACATGATTAGTGAACCGGTCGCAAGCCCGTCCGCTCCATCGGTTAGGTTCACTCCGTTAGATGCACTTACTACAAGTAGATAGATCCAGAACAAGAAGGCAGCAACGCCTATCCATACCGCAACTTGACCCCAGCTCTCCGGGGCAATCTTGGTTAGGTCAAAACCCGTATCTCTAAAGACAGATATCTCTGTTGAGGCTGGAGTTAGGCCAAATACATCCCTGTTCTGCAAAGCAGCCCAGGCAAAAATAGTCGCAACGGTAATCTGCCCTGCAATCTTGTAGATACCTCTAAGCCCTGCGGTGTTTTGTCCACGAACTTTCAAATAGTCGTCCAAGAAACCAACCAGACCTAAACCGACCATCATAAACATCACTAATAAAGCAGAGTATGTAGGAGGTTCACCATTGACAAGCTTGGCAACAAAATATGAAGCCACAGCGCTGAGAATTATTCCAATGCCACCCATGCTTGGTGTGCCGCGCTTGGTGTGATGTGTTGAGGGACCATCAACTCGAACGATTTGACCCCAGCCAATTTTCTTAAACAGCCAAATCAGGATTGGTGTGATTGTCAAAGACAGCACCAAACCTAAAAGCCCAGCAAGTAAGAGCGCTCTCATTAGATCTCCTTCAAGAGGTCATCGC
>JAPLAJ010000167.1 GCA_026393335.1 Rhodoluna sp.
ACCAGATCTATCTAATGCAGGTCCTTTCCTAGCAGCTGCTCTAGTTCTAGGCGGATCAGTGACCATCAGGAACTGGCCCGTAAGAACGACTCAGGTTGGTAAACACTTTGTTGAGATTCTTACCGCAATGGGTGCAAGTTTCGAAAGAAAAGGTGATGACTTAGTTGTTACTGGAACTGGAAAGATAAAGGGAATTGATATTGACCTTTCTATTGGTGGCGAATTAGCTCCAGTTGTAGTGGCTTTAGCAGTTCTTGCAGATACACCTTCTCGAATTACAGGAATTGCTCACCTAAGAGGACATGAAACAGATCGCCTGTCTGCTCTGACAACAGAGATTAACAATATCGGTGGTAACGCTACAGAGCTTGAAGATGGCATAGCTATTGAACCAAGTGCTGCATTGCATTCAGGAACTTGGAGTACATACGAAGATCACCGGATGGCAACAGCTGGTGCAATCATCGGGCTTAGAGTGCCGGGTATCACCATTGAAGATGTGAGCGTGGTTAGTAAAACCATGCCTGAGTTTGTATCCCTCTGGACTGAGCTGTTGGGGAATAAAGCTTGAGTTGGTTGTATGAGCCAGAACCTGGCCAGCATGATATCGATGAAAGTGATATCAGGTTTAGACCAAACCCTAAAGGCAATAAACCTAGAACCAAGACAAGACCAACACATAAAGATGCACCTATTGGAATGGTTATCCAAGTTGATAAAGGTCGATACACCATCATTGTTGATCAAGATAGAGAGATAACAGCAACTCTTGGTAAAGAACTAAGAAAAGAGGGAGTTGCTGTTGGTGACCTAGTTGCCCTAGCAGGAGATACCTCTGATACCGTTGGTGCCCTATCTCGCATTGTTCGAGTAGAGCCAAGAACCTCACTCTTAAGAAGAAGCGCTGATGACAGCGATCAGGTCGAGCGAGTAATGGTTGCAAATGCAACTCAGATGCTAATTGTGGTAGCTATTGCTAACCCTGAACCTAGAACAAGATTGATAGACAGATACCTAGCGGCAGCATTTGATGCCGGGCTTAGACCAGCCCTATGCATAACCAAGGTTGATTTAGCTGATCCGACCGAGTTCTTAGCTAACTTCTCAGGATTATCAATTCCTGTAATTCTCAATAAACAAGAGAGCCCTTCTCTCAAAGAACTAAATGACTTTCTAGCTAACGAGATCACAGTTGTTGTAGGTCACAGTGGTGTTGGTAAATCAACCCTTGTCAACGCTGTCTCCCCTGGAGCACTTCGTTCAACCGGTGGAGTAAATGCAGTTACCGGAAGAGGAAGACATACAAGTAGTTCTGTTAGAGCTATCAACCTAGATAAGAGCACTAACAGCTGGATTATTGATACCCCTGGGGTTAGATCCTTTGGTCTAGGTCACATCAAACTAGACAACTTGCTAAAAAGCTTTGAAGACCTTTGGGCTGTTGCAATTGATTGCCCGAGAGATTGTTCACACCTAGCCGACTCCCCTGACTGCCTGTTGGATGAAGCCATTACTAATGGCTCAATACCAGCAGCAAGAGTTGATTCCCTTCGAAGACTGATGTCTTCGCTTGCTAACTCATCTAACGAGTAAGTTTTATACATGGACTTCAGTAAAGATTTGGCACTTGCCCTTGAGATGGCAGAGATTGCAGACCGTATCTCCTTAGAGCGCTTCTATGCTCAAGATCTAGTGGTTGAAACAAAACCTGATTCATCTCCGGTTACAGATGCGGATAGAAGTGTTGAAGCAGCACTAAAAGTCAAGCTACAAGAAGCAAGACCAAATGATTCTCTAATTGGTGAAGAGTATGGAACTGTTGGTGAAAACCTGCACGGTAAAGGCAGTAGAACTTGGATTATTGACCCAATCGATGGAACCGCTAACTTCATGCGAGGAGTTCCAGTATGGGCAACCCTGATCGCATTAGCTGTCGATGGCAAACCAGTAGTAAGTGTTGTTAGCGCTCCAGCTATGGGAAGAAGATGGTGGGCAGCTCCTGTTGTTGGGGCTCACACCAGACACATTGATGGCAGAGAAGTGCCTATTCAGGTTTCTAAGATAAACAACTTAGAGAATGCTTCACTTAGCTATAACAACTTGAGACTCTGGGATCAGGTGGGACAGCTAGATCAGCTAATCTCACTTTCGAGAAAGATCTGGAGAACTAGAGCCTTTGGTGATTTCTGGTCATACATGCTGCTAGCTGAAGGAACCCTAGAGATAACAGCAGAGCACGCTCTTCAGATTTATGACATTGCAGCTCTAGTGCCAATTGTGGAGCAAGCCGGTGGAACCATTTCAGATCTTCACGGTGAACTCACAACAGAGAGCTCAAGTGTTCTAGCAACTAACGGTGTTTTGCATAGAACTGTTTCTGAGCACTTTAACCACCCAAATGTGAAGAACTAGTTTTACTTAGAAAGTTTCTGACCCCAGGATCGAAGCACTCTTTGAAGCTCTGGAACTGAGATCTCACTGACTTTCTGTTTGTTCTTCACGGCTTGCGCGGCCGCTACTCCCGTTGCTTGACCAATTAGCATGTAATGAGGTTCCATTCGTATTGAACCATAAGCAAGTGGAGAGGTGGAAACTCCAACTGCTACCAAAAGATTAGTTGGACCTGTTTTTGGTTTTGTTATTGAATATGGAATCTCATAAATCTTTGACTTTTGAAAGCTTGTGTAATCGCGGTAAAAACGATTCTTATAGTGAATGCTAAGTGAAAGCTTGTTATCGATGTGATACATGCCGATACCAATAGAGTCCTTTTTGGTGAGATTGATTTTTTCATCGGTAGCTAGCATCACATACTTGCCGACCAATCTCCTACCCTCTCGAACGTAGGGTTCGTAAGGAACATTGTTGTTGTCAGTAAATTCGTCGGCACACATGCCAAATCCTGCAAGTGCATCCTTCTCTACTTTGTTTACATTTGGGTCTGCTTGCATAAAAGCAACAAGAGACTCAATGTATCGAGCCGCTAGGGCATTTGTGGATGGTCTAGTCGAGTGATCTGTGAAGTAACTTTTCGGAATCGGGAAATTTGTGAACGAATTCAGAGAGTTCAGATCCCATTTGTCTCCGAAGACTTTACCGATTCTCCAGAACCTCGTAACCACGTGAACGTTATCGGATTCACAATCAACGCATGGTTTTTTGGAGAATCCATCAATCATTAGTTTCCAAGCCGGAATCATCTTCTGATCTTCAGGAGCTAATCTGAACGGTCGTTTCTTTGGACCATTGGTTATGCAAAATCTATATGTAAAGGAGGGCATTCCGTCAGTGAGTTTTACTTTAGCCAAGCTGAAGGTTTCAGGGTGTTCCATGAAAGGAATTGCGGAAATGCTTTCTTCTTGCTCTGGAGTTAGATTTTCCTCTAGGGTGACTCGAGATCTAAGCACGATATCCATGCCTAGGTTATCTCCGTAATCAAACAAATCTTCCTTGCCAAGTTTGAACTTGGTTTTGGTCAGGGGTAATAGATCGGCTGGATATGAGGCATCAATGAACTGCTTGGCACAAAACTTGGAAGCAGATTGAATGGTGAGGCAAGTTATCTTCCCTGATACAACGCTTGCCTGGGTAGCGCTGACATTTAGCCAAACATCCACGTTGGCTGCCGTTAGCATCTTCCTAAAAATCTTTTCCGCAAGCTTTGGAGTCACACGCCATGCATCTTGGTTCTTATAGGCAGCTTTTACCTGAGTGAAGAACTCCAAAGGAATTCCAGTGACATTGCTTGGCACCAACACATCGGTAGCACCGAGACCATTCGAGATAGCGCCACCTACAGTTGGGCTTTGGGATAAAAGCACAACTTTCAACCCACGTCTACTAGCGGCAACGGCTGCGATAACTCCTGCCGGTGATCCTCCATAAACCACGAGGTCGTGATTCGAAGTTGCCGGTGGAACTTTAGTTTCGTTTATAGAGTCTGGTTTAGCTGAGGCTGATACTGCGAAAGTTGCTACAAAAGTCAAAGAAAGAGCGGCGGCGATAAGCTTGCTGACAATCTTTGATTTATTCATAATGATTATTCTCCCCCATGATTTCGTGGCCAAAAGCTCATAGCTTTTGGCTACAAAGCAATCATACCGAGGCCCATTCAGGGACAACTATATGCCCGCTGCCTGACCGTCCACTCGAACATCGCTACCCCAGGCTTGAGTTCCGTTATCAAGTATCTTCAATAACTGAACCGCAGAGCCATGACCATACTCAGGCAAGATCACCACATCGTGGCCTTTAGCCTTGAGCTCTTCGATGACATCATCAGGAACTCTAGATTCAATCTGAAGTTTTCCGGCACCAGTCTCAAAGTCAGATGAGTCACCGATGAGATGCTGCCATCTGGCAGCTTCACAAGCTTCTTGCACACTCATGCCTAGATCGATAAGAGCGACTATTAGCTGGAAGTTGGTTTGCACCTGAATGTTCGCTCCTGGTGTACCTCCAACATAGGCAAGAGAACCATCTGCTTTAGTGATGGTCCAAGCATTGAGAGTGTGAGCTGGTCTTTTACCAGGCACGATTAGGTTTGGTGAATCTTCTTCCAAGCTAAAGCCAGTGCCACGGTTATTCAGTAGCACTCCGGTTCCCTTTGGCACAAAGGCAGCACCAAAACCATGGAAGACACTTTGAATCCAAGACACAGCATTGCCTTCACCATCAGCCACGATGAAGTAAGTTGTGTCACTGCCTTCTTTAGTATCTCCTTCTGGACCGTTATAAGCCTTAGCTGGATCTATTTGTTTACGACGAATGATGATGTGTTCTGGAGAAAGAATTCTTTGAGTATCAACTGGAACAAACTCAGGGTCCGCAATGATTTCATTACGATCCATGAAACCAATCTTCTTAGCTTCAACCATTAGGTGGATGCGCTCTGCTTCAGAGAGCTTAGATAAGTCTTTGTCTTCAACTAGTAATAACTCTTCTAAAAGAATCATGCCTTGGGTTGGTGGAGGTTGACCATGCACTGAATAACCACGGTAGTTACAGCTAAGTGGGGCTTCCACTCTAGTTTGGTGATTAGCAAGATCTTCATGGTTGAACCAACCATCAGTGCCAGCAACAATCTTGTCTGCTACTTCACCTTTATAGAAACCATCCCTGCCATTAGCAGCAATCAACTTTAGAGTGTGAGCGAGATCTTTCTGAATAACAACATCGCCAATAGCAAGGGTTACGTCAATACCCATATCAGCAAAGAAGGTTGACCCTGGGAACTGTTCTAAGAACTTTTGTATTCTCAAGACAAAGTCTCTAGAGGCTGGAAAGCCTTGCTCTGCATATCTGATTGCAGGAGCAAGAATCTCTGACATTGGTAATTTGCCATACCTATCATGAGCAGCAAACCAAGCAGCTACAGTGCCTGGAACTGTTGATGACCTATAGCCGTGGTGATCTATCTTGTCTGCAAACTTGTCTCTTGTTGCTGAGTGCCCTGCTTCACCACTTCCGTTGAAGGCTAGATTCTCTTTAGTTTTTGCATGGTGAGTAATAAGGAAAGCATCGCCACCTAGTTGAGATGCTCCTGGCTCAATTACTGAGATAGCAGCGCTAAGAGCGATACCGGCATCTATAAAGGAACCACCTGCTCTTAGGATTTCTAGTGCAGCTGAAACAGCAAGGGGTTGGCTAGCTGCCGCCCCACCATTTCTTGAGTAGACGACTCCGCGATGTGTTTTCATGTGCCTATTATGTCGAACTATTTGAAGTTCGGACCAAAGGCCTCTGTCAGGGTCACCGATTGCAAACCCCTAGACTTCATTATCTGTTGAATCTGGATTAGGGCTCTTTGAGATTTCAACTTGTTGCAGTGGTCAATAACAATTCGCCCATCTGCAATCCACTTCTTGGCAAATTCAACTATTCGATCATCTGATACACCAAAGTTATCGCCAAAGCTGCCGTACCACATAGTTGGCACTGTGTAACCTAGGTCTGCAGCAGCCGAACGCACTTTAGCATTTGATATTCCATAAGGCGGTCTAAAGTATGGTCTTGCGTCATAACCAAATTCATCAAGTAAAAAGTTGTGACAACCCATGAGTTCGTTCTTTACTTGTTGTGAACTCAACGTGGTCAGATCTTTATGTCTGACAGTGTGATTTCCTAACTGAATACTGCCTGCTTCTAGCAATCTAGCTATCTTTTTGGAATGGGTGCGCCAAGAGTCATAACCACTTGTCACAAACAAAGTTAGGTGATGCACTCCCTTTTC
>JAPLAJ010000134.1 GCA_026393335.1 Rhodoluna sp.
CGGATCAAGTCCGATCTCTGGCACACCGTATGCAAATGCAATTACCGCAGCAGGCCCACCAATCGTATAAACATCCTTGATGCCTAAAAGAGCTGCCGTTGCCAAAACAGTTGGGTGTGCTCTGCCACCAAATGCTGCTTGGCCAGGTGTGGCTATGGCTATTTGCTTCACGCCAGCTACAAGAGCTGGAACAACATTCATAATCACACTCGATGGATAGACAGCCTTGCCCCCTGGGACATAGAGACCAACAGAATCTATCGGTTGCCATCTTTGCGAGACACTTGCACCTACTGCCAAAGTTGTTTCAAAGTCTTTTGGTTTAGATGCTAACGAAACTTTTCTCACTCGTTCGATTGCAATCTCTAAAGATTGCCTTAGACCACCATCAAGTTCAGCTAAAGCATTTGCTAACTCTGATTCACTTACGCGAATCGGAGAAACATCTATCCCATCAATCTCCATTGCTATTTCTTGAATAGCTTGGGCACCCGAAGTTCTAATTCGATCGACTAGCGGGCGGATAACTTCAATGGCGGTTGACAGATCCATGGCCGCTCGAGGTAGCTCACGCTCAATCTGGGCAGCCGAGATTACCTGATCTCTCAGGTCTAGGAATCTAATCAATTCGCTCAACTGCCAACTTCCATCTAATTGCTCTATTTTAGGCGAACTCGGGAATGTTTCGTTCTTCCCCCGCTTGATGTGGGTTAACCTTGAGAGCGGAAAAGAAAGTTTGTATGGAGAAAATATCTGACACTACAGAAGCCCTAAAGCAGGCGTTTAGACGTCACGCATCAGGAGTCTGCGTAATAACCCTCAAAGATGAATCTGGTTCACCTGTGGGCTTCACAGCAACCTCTGTCACCTCGCTCGGGTCTAACCCGGCCCTGGTGACTTTCAATGTGGCTCGTGGGGCTAGTAGCTGGCCAGCATTGAAAAGCTCTGAGTTTGTTTCTATCCAAATGTTGAATGAGAGTTCATTAGCTCTTGCTCAAAAGATGAGCCAAGATCACACCAAAAGATTTTTGGATGACGACTGGTTCGCCGAAGAGACCACTGGACTTCCAATTTTCAAAAACGTAAACGCTGTGCTAATCGGACGAATCATTGAGAGATTAGAAGTTGCATCCAACGCAGTTGTAGTTGTTGAGATTATCGAAGGACTATTGCCCGAAGAGCTCCCCAGTTTGCTCTACCACCAGAGGGGCTACGTCCTCCCCGGCAACCGGCTCTAAATCAGTAAGTTCAACCAAGCTATCTAAAGCAGGAGTTCCAAAGTGTTGTTTAACTTCTGAAATAAGCGCATCGCCAACAAACACTTTGTGTTTGAGGCGGTAAGGCACCACACCAGCATCAGATTTCATTAGTAGTTGAACTTCAGTTTGACCAGGATATCTTTTGAAGATTGCATCTAATATTTCAATGTTCTTCTTTGTAGCTAACTCTTCGCTGATGCTGATTTTCAGTGGCCCGACATAATTCGACTCTTCTTTTTCCAACACACGAATGTCATAAACATTCAAAGCAAAGCCATCATCACGTGGACGCATTCGACCGCGCACCGCAACCATTGTGTCCACAACAAGTGTGTCAACGTGCTCTTGGTAGGTCTTATTGAAGATCATGAGAGTTACCTCACCTTCGAGATCTTCGATGGTGATATTCGCGTAAATGTTTCCTGATGCTCGAGCGGTCTTGACTTCAACAGCAGTGATTAGGCCTGCAAGAGTTACTGTCTCGGTGTCTACGAAATTAGTCCGGGTGTTGAAAGATGCGATAGTTTCAGTTGCGCTGCTTCGCAGCTTGCTTTCAGCTCCTTGCAGAGGATGAGCACTCACGTAAAGCCCCAGCATTTCACGTTCAAGGCTTAGCAACTGACGTTGAGGCCACTCAGCTAAATTAGCGATCTTGTAGTTGGTCTCGCCCGAATCAAAGTCATCAAATAGATCGCTATCGCCAGTAGTTTTCGACTTCTTAGCCTTAATCTCGGCGGCGATGATATCTTCATGTGCTTCAAACAGAGCCCTGCGAGAAACACCGAAC
>JAPLAJ010000078.1 GCA_026393335.1 Rhodoluna sp.
CCAGACGACATCAAAGTATTGGTTGAAACCCTAAACACTTACGATCGTGTAGTCACCTCAGCCATGCACATATTCATTACCTGCCAGTCATATGGCATACCTTGTGCTCTGGTTACCTTTGAAGGCTTCGAGGATTCAGTGCACGGTAATGGAATTAAATATGGCGACTATGCCCAAGGAGTTGGCTTGGATTCAATTAGCCCAACCCCAGTTGGATTAGATTTCCAAAAGGTCGATTTTGAGAACCTCACCACAGATCACAAGATATCCGAATCTAAACTAGATGAAGTTGAAGCAGCAATACTCAAGGGCCTCAGTTATCTTTAGAGTGCTCGGTCAAAGCAAAGGAATGACATGTTCTATTTAGTGCGCATAGTTCTAAAGACGTTCCTTGCTCTTTTCCCTAGAGGTAAACACCGTAATCGAGCAATCTTGCTCGCAGGAATTGCAACCATAGTTCCGCTTTCTCAGCTTTTTGTAATCAGAATCTTTAGCAACTTAATCTTGCACGGTAGAGATGAGCCTTTTGAAACCCTGATTGTTAATTTTGTTTTGTTCCTAGCACTTTTTGGTATTTCACATCTAGCTACCTATTGGCAGAAGACTTACCGTGTAAAAGTTTTCAATGATGCTCTGAACTCAAGACCAGGAACTAGAACAAGGATGAGCGAGTCCTGGGACTGGGCGCTTACCTTTGAGACCAATAACCTTATTCACACCTTCACCCAAATTCTTGTTCTAGGTGCTTTCTTTATTTACGTGAACTGGCAATCAGGAGTCACAAATTTCGTACTGATACTTATCACGATGGTGATTATCAAGAGTATGTTCATCAAGCAGACTGCAACTCAAGAAGCATTCGCTTTAGCTCAGAGGAACAAGGAGCTGGTTACATCTTTTGCTAAAGTTACTGCTCGAATCAAATCCGCAGAACTTGGAACTCTAGTTGCCAACGCTACTTTCGTGATTGCAATTACCTCACTTCTTTTGTTTAGTCTTCAAGGCACATTACAACCTGCAGATGCAGTCATGTTATTCCTAGGTTTCAGGATGCAAAACAGCAACCTAGGTCAAACAAGTGGTTCCCTAATGCGTTTTGCCAGAGCCAAGATTCTCAGTGAAAATGCCAACAAGGGCAAACCAACAAAACTTGATGATGAAGACGAGTTGGGCTAAGCCCTAATGGCAAGACTTACTTTCGGTTACAGCACACTGGCTGACCGCTTGTCGAACATTCAATTACCAGATCTTGCGAACAATCCTGACTGGGATGTTTTGATTACTGTGCAAAGCGGTAACCAAGATATGCCAACACCTGAACAACTTTCCAAGGCCCCAACCGGTGAAAGAGTAAAGCTACTCAGTTTCTCAGGTAGTGGTGTGACCAAGATTCGAAACCAGGTGCTTGAACATGCTAAAGGTGATTACCTGATCTTCGCAGATGACGATATCAGCTTTAACGAAACAGGCCTTGCCCAAGCCATACAAGAAATGGAAGATAACAAGTTAGCTCTTTTGCTGGGTCAAGCAGTTGATGAAAAGGGTTCGCTTAGAAAGTCCTATCCAACTTCAAAGCAAAGGCTTACAAAGTTCAACAGCGGCAAGGCAGCCACCTACGAGATGTTAGTCAATGTTGGGGCTGTGCGATTATCCGGTGTGCGCTTTGACGAGAATTTTGGTGCTGGAGTAGAAGAGACCTATTTAGGTGATGAATACATCTTTATTGCTGACCTGCTATCCAAAGAACTTGCCTGCTCTTACGTCCCAATAGTTTTAGCCACTCATCCCACAGAAAGTTCAGGTAGCGGCTGGGGCACGACAAGAGACAGAAAAGCTCGTGCTCTGATATTCGATCGAGTATTCAAGGGAAACAGAACTCTTCCATACATGGCTAGAGCTGCCTTTGGCTTTAGGAAACTAGGAAAAGGCCTCACTTTGAAGACCTGGCTGCAGTTCATATTTAGAAAGTAAATGAATCTGATAAAAGGCTGAAACCTCTAAGCCTTGGCCTTGTTTAGCCTTTTTGAAAAGTTAGCGTTCCAGTTAGACTTCTATAAACCTGCGTTTTGTGCGAAACGCTTAGCTCCGAAGGGCCATATGTTTCGCAATCGACTTGTTTCCACCGCAGTGGCAGTAACCATATCTTCTCTACTTCTAGCTGGTGTTTCAGCCGCAACAGGTGCCGTGGCTAAGAAGAATCTAGCTGCACCTATCATTCCGACCATGATCGGAACTGGTGAAACAGTGGTTGTAACTAAAGGTCGCTGGAACCAAACTGTTTCTCAGAGTTACCAGTGGATGCTAGATGGCAAAGCCATCAAGAAGGCAACTAAAGCTTCTTACCTAGTTCCAGCAACAAACCTTGGTAAAAAGCTAAGCGTAGTTGAAACAGCAAAATTCAAAGATGGCAAGACTATGACCAAAACTTCAGCTGCCAGGGTTGTGGGCAAGCTAAATGTTTCTGGTGCAACAACAATTGCATTCAAGTCTGAAGCTAAAACAAGCCTTGTGCTTAGCTCACCTGAACTACCTAAACCAACTGCTACTAAATTAATCACATGGTATGCAGGTGGATCTCTGATTGAAGCTGAAAACTCTGCAGAACTTCTAATTGATCAGAGATTCGATTCTCTGGATGTTACTGCTCGAGTTGTTTTCTCACACGTTGGCTATACACCGGTAACCCTAGATGCGAACTCAATTGGTTTTGCCGCTCCTTCGGTTACGCCTAATCAGTTGATTTGGGCAGATGAGTTTGATTCTGAAATTGGCACTGGACCTAACAGCACAGACTGGCACGACGTGACAGGTAACGGTAGAAACAACAAAGATCCAAATACTCCTGTTCCAACTGGTTGGGGAAACCTAGAGCGTCAGTATTACCTTCCAGGTCAAAGCGTTGTTCAATCTATGGCTGGAGCAACTGATGGTAAAGGCCTACTAATCACAGCGAAGAACCAAAAGGTTTCTCCCCACGCATCAGGACCTTTTGACTGCTGGTATTCCTTTAGTTCTAGAACTGGAAAGAAATACGATCCGCCTGAGAACTGCGAATGGGTTAGCGGAAAGCTAACCACTGAGGACAGGATCGGATTCCTATACGGTCGCCTAGAAGCAAGAATCAAATCCACTGGCACCACTGGCACCTGGCCTGCATTCTGGATGCTAGGTACTGACTACCAAAAGATTGGTTGGCCTGGCTGTGGTGAGATTGACATCCACGAAGGTAACGGTGGAATACCAAACGTTAACTGGGGAACTTTGCACGGCTACAACTACTGGCCTGGCGGATCAAAGAATCTAGGCAAGAGCATCATGGAAGACTGGCACGTATACGGTCTGGAATGGAAACCTAACCTTATTTCCTTCACATTCGATGGTGAAGTTTATAAAACCATCACAGCTGAAGAGCTAAAGAGCCCACCTTGGAATCTAGACCTAAAGAAGAATGCTTGGGAGTTTAATAAACCACAGTTCGCAATTCTTAACCTTGCTATCGGTGGTCGAATCATCGGTAACAACAATCAGGTTGTAAAAGTTGCTGATATCAACAGTGACACCAAGACTATGCAGGTTGATTACATCCGATACTCAAGCCTTGATGGCTATGGCACACTAATCCGTTACTAGTAAGGCAAATCTTGAAATTGAATAAAAGAGTTATCTCTGCATTTCTGCTAGCAACGCTTTCCTTAAGCGCTGTAGGCATCAATGCCAGTGCAGCAACTGTTGTTCCTAAGGCGAGCAAGGTCACAGTTGTAACTACAACTAAGACTGCAAAACTTTCTTGGGCTGCATTTGCTAAAGGAAAAGTTACCGCTATCAAAGTTGTGGCTGCAGCTGGATCTAGCAAGATCACTAAAACAGTTTCTGCAAAGAGTACCTCATACACTTTTATCAACCTGAAAAGTAAGACTTCATATACTTTCAGTGTTTTTGGCTTGCTAGGCTCAAAATCTTCTAGCGCTGTAATCGTCAAGGCCAGTACCAAAAAAGCTCTTTACTACAATTCAATTTTCCTAGGTCAACCTGAAGACATGGTTGTTGGAGATGAGGACCAAGGACTGTTTGCACTTCCTAACGGTGGTGTAACTGCATTTGAATCAACTACACCTACTGTTTGCACCATCGTCGATGACAGTTTCATCAGAGCAATAGCGATGGGTGTTTGCACAATCGTTGCAAGTAACCCAGGGGATAGCGAATATGCTGCAGCAGCCGATGAGACTAGGACACTGACTGTCACAGTCCCAATTGATTCAATCGATAAGACCTTGCTATGGTCAGATGAATTCTCAGAGGCAGCAGGCAGCGGACCGAGCACGAGCAACTGGGTAATTGAAACTGGAGATGGCTGTAATGCAGCTCCCGGCTGTGGTTGGGGTAACGGCGAATCGCAGGCGTATGCTGCGTGTGCAATTAAACAAAATGGTTCTGGGATTATGACCATTACTGCTTCAACTCCAACAGGTGATCCGACCTGTAAGACCAACAAGACCTGGACAAGCGGTAAGTTCACAACCTTTGGAAAGAAGCACTTTAGTTATGGCTATTTTGAAGCAAGACTGAAGATGCCGGCAGGTGGAGGAACTTGGCCGGCATTCTGGACCCTTGGTAGCAACATCAGAACTGTGCCTTGGCCTCGTTCAGGTGAGCTAGACATCATGGAGTATGCAGGTAATAACCCAAATAGATCAACATCTGCTGCTCACTATCAAAATGAAGGTGGCTCTCACGAATACAAGAGCGGTGGTAAGACACTGGCTACTGCACTCTCTGAGGATTACCACACCTATGCGATGCTTTGGCTGCCAAGTGAGGTCACTTTCCTAGTTGATGGCAAACCAAGTTTTGTTCTAAACAGAAGAGATACCGGCCTCACCTATTGGCCATTTGGACCTAATGCCAATGGAGTAAATCCAAAGATGTATTTGATTTTGAATTTAGCTATGGGTGGTAACTACGGTGGTCAGATTAAATCTGGTTATTCAAAGGCAACTTTTGATATCGACTACGTTCGCTATTACAGCGTGAATGGATTTGGATCAGCTCCAACTAACTAGTTCTGTGGGAAGCCTAGGTTGATACCACCGTGGCTTGGATCAAGCCAACGACTGGTGATTGTCTTTTCCCTAGTGAAGAAGTGTACGCCTTGAGCACCATGAGCTTTAGTGTCACCAAATAGCGAGCTCTTGAATCCACCGAATGAGTAGTAAGCAACTGGCACAGGAATTGGAACATTGATGCCAATCATGCCAACTTCAACTTCATTCTGGAATCTTCTAGCAGCTCCGCCATCATTAGTGAAGATTGCTGTGCCATTGCCATAAGCACCATTGTTTATTAGCTCTAGTCCTTCTTCGTAGCTTGCTACACGCACTACTGCTAAAACTGGACCAAAGATTTCATCTTTATAGACTCTTGATGATGTTGGCACATTATCAATAAGTGTTGGGCCTAGCCAGAAACCATTGGCATCGCCATCAACAGTGATTCCTCGACCATCGACTACAACAGTTGCCTTATCTGCAATTGCTATCTCGATGTATGAAGCTACTTTGTCGCGGTGTTCTTTAGTAACCAGTGGGCCCATGTCACAGTTACGTGTGCCATCGCCCACTTTCAAAGTTGCCATTCTTGATTGAATCTTGGCAACTAGCTCATCGGCAATTGGTTCCACTGCAACTACAACTGAGATGGCCATGCAGCGCTCACCCGCTGAACCAAAGCCAGCGTTGATCGCAGAATCTGCGACTAAGTCTAAATCTGCATCTGGCAGAACTAGCATGTGGTTCTTAGCCCCACCTAGAGCTTGGACTCGCTTGCCGTGTGCTGTGCCGGTTTCATAAACATATTTGGCGATTGGAGTTGATCCAACAAAGCTAATTGCCTGAACATCTTTGTTAGTTAGTAACTCATCAACGGCAACTTTGTCGCCTTGCAAGACATTGAAGACACCATCGGGTAGTCCTGCCTCTTTGAGCTTTTCGGCCATCCAGATTGCAGCTGACGGATTCTTCTCTGAAGGTTTTAGAACAACGGTGTTACCTGCTGCAATTGCGATTGGGAAAAACCACATTGGCACCATCGCTGGAAAGTTAAATGGACTGATAATGCCAACAACACCTAGTGGCTGTTTGATGGAATAAACATCAATTGAAGTTGAAACAGATTCACTATATGAACCTTTTAGGTGACTTGCCATTGCAGTTGCATATTCAACAACTTCTAAGCCTCTAGTTACCTCCCCTAGAGCATCCGGTAAAGTCTTGCCGTGCTCTTGAGTAACTATTGCCGCTAATTCTTCTTTTGATGCATTTAGGATTTCGCGGAAGTTGAACATGATCTGTTGGCGTTTGGTCAATGATGTGTCGCGCCATGAAGGAAATGCATCTTGAGCTGCCTGGATTGCAGCTTTAGCATCTTTAGTTTCAGCATGAGCTACTTCTCGAATTACTTGACCCAAAGCTGGATTAAAAACTTTGCCAGTTCGATTTGATGAGTTGGCTACTTGAGCGCCATTGATGAAATGCATGACTACTGTCATGGTTCTTCCTTAGTTCGTAATTGTTTTGCCTAAAGCCAACACCTTGAAGCCCGCTTGTTGCCATTTCGCAACATCCAGAACATTCCTACCATCGATGATGAACTTATTAGCAATTCCAGTAATAGTTGCTGGTTCTAACCTACGATACTCTTTCCATTCGGTTGCTAGAACAACTGCGTCAACACCGTTAAAGGCTTGAGCTAGATCCTGTTGCGTTGATAATTCAGGATGCTTCTTATTTACTCCAGTCAATGCAATAGGGTCATGCACGATTGCCTCTGCACCTGCTCTTTGGATCATTAGAGCAATCTCCAAGGCTGGTGAGTCCCTAACATCATCGCTATCTGGCTTGAAGGCAGCGCCTAGAACCAATACCTTCTTGTTTGTGAGTGTGCCAAGTTCTTCACTTAGCAGGTGTATCACTCGATCTCTTCTGCGAATGTTGATCTTGTCGATTTCCTTTAGGTAAGCAACAGATTCTCCAACACCTAGCTCTTCAGCTCGAGCCATAAGCGACCTAATGTCCTTAGGCAGACAGCCTCC
>JAPLAJ010000080.1 GCA_026393335.1 Rhodoluna sp.
TAATGAAACCAAAGAACAAGCAGCCATCAGAGAGATAGCTGAAGAAACAGGTTTAGAGGCAACAATCATTGAATCGCTTGGCTCTATTCACTACGAGTTCTCAACGCCAACTTCAATCATTAGTAAAACAGTTCATCATTTTCTAATGAAGCAAACCGGTGGCACACTAACCATTGAAAACGATCCAGACCAAGAGGCTGTAGATATTCGTTGGGTTCATATTGACCTACTTAATGCAGAGCTAGCTCATGAAAATGAAAGACGTTTGGCAGTAATTGTTCAAGAGTGGATTCAAAACCAATGAGCAAGTTTGTAAAGGCTCTGCTGGCTATTGGTTTAGTTTGTTTGGGAGTTGCAACCCCCGTCCAGGCAGCTCTGCCACCTGCACAAGTGTTTGTTGTGACAGGGTCAAACATCAACATTGTCTCTCGTGAATCCAAGGTTCCTGTTTCAATTCAAAACAACTACGACCGACAGGTGCGCATAAGAGTGCACGCTAGTGCACCAGACCCAGCTGTTACAGTTGCGGATTATGTCTCACTGACTATTCCTGCTAACTCCAGAAAAGATGCACTTATTCCGGTGAGCTTTCTATCTGGTGGTGAATACGAATTAGATGTATGGGTAACAACCTTTACTGATATCAGAGTTGGTAAAACGGTTTCGATGAAGCTAACAGTGAATCCAGATATAGAGGTAATGATTATCGTGGCATTCGGTTCGCTAATTATTTTGCTCATAGTTTTGGGAGCAATAAGAATGTCGCGACGTTCTAAAACGGGGGTAACAAGTTGAGCATCTTACGTTCGTCACTAATCATGGCAAGTGGAACAGTCTTTTCAAGATTTCTAGGAATTATCCGAGCAATACTTTTAGCAGCAACAATTGGTGTTACCACTAACGCCGCTGACGCATTCGGAGTTGCGAACCAACTTCCTAACAACGTTTACGCCATCATCGCTGGTGGAGTGCTAAATGCTGTTTTAGTTCCCCAAATAGTTAAAGCTCGATTGCATCTAGACGGCGGTAAGGCTTACATAGATCGCTTGCTAACCCTGGCAATTGTTACCTTTGGTTCGATAACAGTTCTAACAACCGTAAGTGCTCCTCTTCTAGTGTCGCTATACACAAATGGTTGGAGCGCCGATCAGCTAGCGCTGGCTACCGCGTTTGCTTATTGGTGTTTGCCGCAACTGTTTTTCTATGGTCTTTACAGTCTCCTAGGTGAAGTGCTAAACGCCAAGAGTAAATTTGGTCCATACATGTGGGCTCCAGTTCTAAACAACATTGTCGCGATAGTTGGTATGTCAGCATTCATTTGGCAATTTGGTTTAGATCCAACTGGAAAGCAGTCTGTTGCTGATTGGACACAATCTCAGATTGCTTGGTTGGCAGGGTCAGCAACAGTTGGTGTTGCAGCCCAAGCGCTGATCCTTTTATTGTTCTGGAAAAAGATGGGTCTAAGTTTCACGCTGAACTTCTCCTGGCGTGGAGTAGGGCTAGCTCCAGCCATGCGAACAGGATCATGGACTCTTGGAATGTTGCTTGTTACTCAGCTCGGTGGAATTATTCAAACAGCGGTAGCGTCAAGTTCGATTGATGGTCGAGCTATAACTGATAGCTCAATAGCCATTGCCTCAGTTGCAGCCATGAGTGTCGCTTGGTTGATTTTCATGCTCCCGCATTCTGTGGCCACGGTTTCAATTGCAACGGCTTATTTCACCAGGATGTCTATCCATGCCATGGAGAAAAGATTCGACGAACTCAAGAGTGATTTAGTTGATGGGCTTAGAACTATATCGATGATCAGCGTTCTAGCAACCACTGGTCTGATTGTTTTGGCTTATCCGATATCCAGAGTTTTCGTTGGAGAGATACCTAGCGCTATTGCTCTTGGAAATGTTGTTATCGCAATGGTCGTCGGTCTTCTCCCATTTAGTTACGTGTTCATGATTCAGAGAGCTTTCTATTCTCTTGAAGACACAAAGACACCTTTCCTCTTTACCGTTGCTCAAGTTGTCGTAAATGCAATTGGTTCAATTACCGTAGGACTCTTGGTCCAAAATGTTTGGATCGTTGTAGCACTTTCACTAGTAACCAGCGGAAGCATCATGGTTCAATCACTACTAGCTTTTGTTCTGTTCAAGAGAAAATTCGGATCTTTAGGCCACAGTCAGCTGACCTTCGCAACAGGTAAATTCGCTTTGGCTGGTGTTGTGGCTGGGTCTTTCGGCTTTGCTGTCCTGCAGGCTATGGGCGGAGCTAGACCTGGAGCCTTCCCTGTTCTAAACGTCCTTGCTGCCGCAATCACCTGCCTGATCGTTGGATCCGTGATTGGCGTCATCTACATTGCTCTGTTGAAGCTACTAAAAGTTCAGGAAGTTAACACTCTGCTGAACCCGATACTGCGCCTACTACGCCGATAAAGTTCCAAAGATAAACTGTCCATAACCACATCATCTCTCTACAAAAATCTGGAGCACACCTTGCATGAAGTAATCATTA
>JAPLAJ010000090.1 GCA_026393335.1 Rhodoluna sp.
GTTCCTGGTGGCTTCGGAGTTCGAGGTATTGAAGGAAAACTTGGAGCGCTAAAGTTTGCCAGAGAAAACGGCATCCCAACTTTAGGGCTTTGCCTAGGTCTACAGTGCATGGTTATTGAGTATGCAAGAAATGTTGTCGGTTTAGAAGGTGCATCTTCAACAGAGTTTGAAAGTGAAACTAAGTATCCGGTGATTGCAACAATGGCTGAACAGGTCGACATTCTTGCTTCAGGGGACATGGGTGCAACTATGCGACTAGGTCTTTTTGAAGCCAAGCTGCAAGCAGGAAGTGTGATTGCTGAAACCTACGGCAAGACAACAGTTCACGAACGTCACCGTCATAGGTACGAAGTCAACAACGCCTTCAGAGATCAGATTTCAGCTGCCGGCTTGGTTTTCTCAGGAACATCTCCTGACGGTAGCTTGGTTGAGTTTGTTGAACTTCCAAGAGAAGTCCACCCATACTATGTATCTACACAAGCGCACCCTGAGTTCCTCTCAAGACCTACCAAAGCGCACCCACTTTTCCATGGGTTAATCAAAGCTGCCTTAGCTGGCCGTTTGTTTAGCAATAAAACCGACTAGAGCAATAGCATGGCTGAGATGAACAATTCTCCTATCTCAGACGACACAGGTCTTGCTGATGCTGCTGTTACGAACAAGAAGGTTGCCTTTGCGGGAAAGATTTGGAATGTTGTAGCGAAAACCTTCGAGTTTCAAGGTGAAGAGCTAACTAGGGAATACATCGATCACCCAGGCGCTGTTGCAGTTCTTGCAATCAATGAAAAAGATGAAGTGCTACTCATCAAGCAGTATCGAGCACCAGTGAATCAATATCTTTATGAGATGCCAGCGGGTATCAGAGATGCTGAAGATGAGAGTGACATTGAATCTGCTAAACGTGAGCTAGCTGAGGAAGCTGACTACCAGGCCGAAACCTGGACTCACTTACATAGCTTTTACACAACGCCAGGTTCATCCAGTGAAGTTATCGAGATATTTCTTGCTCAAGACCTAAGCCCAACAGGCTACTCCTTTGATCGAACAAGTGAAGAAAAAGGAATGGTGCCTATCTGGGTTCCGTTCTCGCAGGTTTTAGATTCAGTAATGCAATCAAAAACTAAAAGCCCAACACTAGTAGTGGCCGTTCTAGCACTGGCTGCAAGAAGAAATAGCGAAAGCAATGGCTAATCTTCAAAGAAGTGTTGATGGCTACCTTCGCCATCTAACTATTGAACGTGGCATGGCCAAAAATACTCTGCTTGCCTACAAACGAGACTTAGCCAAGTATCTGGACATGCTACAGAAAAATGGAATAACTGATTCCGCGGAAGTTACTGAAATAGTTGTCCGTAATTTTTCCCAAAGCTTAGTTTCCGAAAAAGGTTTAGTGCCAACATCGGTAGCCAGAATTTTGGCTGCTGTCAGAGGATTCCACAAGTTCATGCTCTTTGAAGGCATCACCGATAATGATGTCTCTGCTGCAGTAAAGCCTCCCAAAGCACCAAAGCGATTACCTAAAGCCATCTCTATTCAAGACATAGAAAGAATGCTGCAAGCCTCTGGCCCTGAACCAGATGACACTTCTGGGTTGGCGACAGATATCATCAGGGTCAGAGATAGAGCAATCCTTGAACTTCTTTATGCCACTGGAGCTAGAGTTTCAGAGATTGTGAATATGGACCTGGATGATCTGATTGATCCGGAGATTGTTCGCCTCTTCGGCAAAGGCTCTAAGGAACGAATTGTTCCGGTGGGTAGATATGGTCAAGCAGCAGTGGCTGCATATCTAGTTCGGGTGCGACCAACCCTTGCCGCCCTGTCTTTAGGCACCCCAGCCCTATTTCTAAACCAAAGAGGCTCTAGGCTCTCAAGGCAAAGCATCTGGCAGATTATCAGTGACGCAGCCCATGCCGCCAAGCTTGAGGTTGAGGTTTCCCCGCATACATTTAGACACTCCTTCGCCACACATTTACTGGAGGGAGGCGCGGATGTCCGCGTGGTTCAGGAGCTTTTGGGCCACGCCTCGGTGACAACCACCCAGATCTATACCCTGGTCACAGTTGATGCCCTCAGGGAGATCTATGCGAGTAGCCACCCCCGCGCACAGCGGTAAGATTTAACTGCTAAAGACAAGACTTCATTGGTCTAAAGACCAATAACTTACTGCTGTGAAGCCAGAGAGGAAACTTTATATGTCAGGTAAAAACACCGACGGTCGGTTTCCAATCCCGAAGCGACTAACAAGTCACGGCCCAGCCAGAATTATTGCTCTATGTAACCAAAAAGGTGGCGTGGGAAAAACAACCACAACTATCAACACTGCAGCTGCCTTGGCAGAATATGGTCGCAAAGTTCTTCTAGTTGATTTTGATCCGCAAGGAGCACTTTCTAGAGGACTAGGCATGGTTAACGAAGATGTCAAGACTGTCTATGACCTAATGCTTGATAGAAAACTAAACGCTAAAGATGTGATTGTTCACACTGAAGTGCCAGGCCTTGACCTAATTCCTGCAAACATTCAACTTTCTGCAGCTGAGATTCAATTGGTTGCTGAACCTGGTCGAGAAAGAATACTTGCAGGAGTCCTACGACCAATTCTTGGTGACTATGACGTAATCATGATTGACTGCCAGCCTTCTCTGGGTCTACTTACAGTCAACGCACTAACAGCTGCACACGGTGTAATGATTCCCGTTGCCTGCGATTACTTTGCTCTAAAAGGTTTGGAATTGCTGATCAATCACACCGTTGATTTGGTTAGAGAAAGATTGAACGAAGGTTTGAAAATAGATGGCATTCTCGCCACTATGTATGACTCCAGAACTCTGCACTCAAAGAGCATGCTGAATCAGTTGTATGACGACTATGGCGATTCAGTCTTTAGAACAGTTATCAAGCACACCGTAAAGTTTAAGGATTCATCAGAGAAGGGTCGTCCGGTTACCCAGTACGCGCCTTCTTCAGAGGCAGCTGAACTTTATCGTGCCGTAGCAAGAGAAATGGTCGAACGTGGCTGCGCTCCATAGTGATGTTGAAGAATCTAGTTCAAGTGGTTTCTCTCTAAACATAGGTAATTTTGAAGGTCCTTTCGACCTTCTTCTTTCACTTGTTTCTAAACACCAGCTAGATCTGACATCTATTTCTCTAAGTCAAGTGACAAACGACTTTATTGCGTATGTTCGCACTCTTGAAGAGATTGATCAAATAGAAGAGGCCAGCGAGTTTTTAGTAGTAGCTGCAACTTTGCTAGATCTAAAAATTGCCGAATTGCTACCAAAAGGTGAAGTTGTTGATCCGGAAGATGTGGCACTTCTTGAAGCTAGAGATCTGCTGTTTGCTCGTCTATTGCAATATCGAGCGTTCAAAGATATCTCTGTTTGGTTCCAAACAGCGATAACCCAAGAGTCAAGAAGAATTTACCGCTCTGTCCGACTTGAAGACAGATTCAAGCAAAAGCTACCGGAACTTATTTGGACTCTAAGTGTCGAGGATTTTGCTCGCTTGGCTGAAGAGACTATGGCACCTAGAGAAATTCCTATGGTTGGTTTAACCCACCTTCATGCTTCAAGAATCTCAATTAGAGAACAAGCCGCTGAAGTGGTTGCACTTCTTAGATCTGCTCGAACCCTAACTTTTCGAGAGCTAATCTCATCAATTAGAGACCGAGCTGTTCTTGTTGCGCGCTTCCTATCAATTCTTGAGCTCTATCGCTTAGGTGCGGTCAGCTTCGAACAGAGTGAATCTCTTGGACCGCTTCAGATCACCTGGCAGGCAGAAGATTTTGAAGACTCACAACTATCAGCACTAGGAGCAGACTATGACTCATGATGAACAACCAGATGTAGAACTTGAGGTTCAAGTTGCTGAAGAAACTTCTGAAGTTTTAGTTCAAGACCCAAGAGAGTCTCTGGCAATTACTGAACCAATCAACCCTGACTCATTACAGGGTGCTATTGAAGCTATCTTGATGGTTGCTGAAGTTCCGCTTTCGCTTGTGCACCTTGCCACATCCTTGGACACGCCTGTTCCAGATATTCGTCAAGCAGTGCTTGCAGTTAAAGATGACTTTGACGGAGTAAATGGTAATCGTCCACGTGGTTTCGAAATTCGTGAAGTTGGGGGAGGCTGGCGAGTATTCGTGCGCGAAGACTATGAGTGGGCAGTTCGAGAATTCATCTCTAATGAAAACCCAACTAAGCTCTCTCAAGCTGCTCTTGAAACACTTGCCGTTATTGCTTACCGTCAACCAATTGCTCGAGGCCAGATTGCCTCGATTCGTGGAGTGAACGTTGACAGTGTGGTTAGAACATTGCTCTCCAGAGGCCTAATCACTGAACTCTTTACCGATAGTGAAACTGGAGCTATCAACTACGGAACCACACCTACTTTCCTAGAAACACTAGGAATCAATGCTTTGGAAGACCTTCCATTGATCAGCCCATACCTGCCGGATGCAAATTCTGAACTAGGTTCCGACATCTCAGATGGTAAAAAATAATGAATGAATCAACCGAAGGCGTAAGACTACAAAAAGTTCTAGCCAATGCAGGCGTGGCCTCTAGAAGAGCCAGCGAAGAGCTGATCACATCAGGAGCGGTTAAGGTAAATGGCAAGGTTGTCAAAGAGCTTGGCAGCAGAATCAATCCTGAGCAGGACAAGGTATCTGTTCGCGGAACTCCAATTCAGCTAGATGCCTCCAGGGTATACATGGCTCTGAATAAACCAATTGGTGTTATTTCCTCAATGGCTGATGAATTTGGCAGACCAGATCTAAGCCAGTATGCGCTTCGATCTGACCGAATCTATAACGTTGGCAGATTAGATGCCGATACTTCAGGGCTTTTGATTCTTACCAACGACGGTGAACTCGCAAACATGTTGGCGCATCCTAAATTTGGTGTGACCAAAACCTATGTAGCCAAAGTTGAGGGGCTTGTATCGTCTCAAGAACTAAACAAACTAACCACAGGTGTTGAACTTGAGGATGGCATGATGAATGCTGATAAGGCAACTCTCATTGATTCCAACCCATTCGAATCACTGGTTGAAATTGTCATTCACTCGGGAAAGAACAGGGTGGTTCGAAGAATGTTTGAATCAATCGGACATCCAGTGAAAGATCTTGTGCGTAGACAATTTGGCCCTGTACATTTAGGACCGCTAAAGCCTGGGCAAACCAGATTGCTAAGTAAAGTTGAAGTTGGTGCTTTGTTGAAATCTGCTGAAGGTAAACAACAAAGAGCACCTAGACCGAAGTCCAAAGGCGGGCCAACAATCAAA
>JAPLAJ010000049.1 GCA_026393335.1 Rhodoluna sp.
AGCACAGCTGAACGAATCAAACAGATGATGATCTCTGCCGTTTCCTCAGGTGTTAGTTCTAATGCTCGTATTCCAGGGGTGGAGGTAGCTGGCAAGACAGGCACTGCAGAAAATGGTGTGAAAGATCCGTATACGCTTTGGTTTACCGGCTTTGCGCCTGCTGATAATCCACAGGTAGCGGTAGCAGTTGTTATTGAAGATGGTGGGGGCAAAGGTCAGTCGGGTATAGGTAACACTATTGCTGCACCTATTGCCAAGAAAGTCATGGAGGCGGTGTTGAACAAATGAAGCCAGAAGAGGGAAAACTTTACGGGGATAGATACCGACTAATCAAACGAATCGCAACCGGTGGTATGGGTGAGGTTTGGCAAGCGCAAGATGAAGTAATTCTGCGTCAAGTTGCAATCAAGATTTTGAAGCAGCAATACATGGGTGATCCTGATTTTGTTGATCGCTTCAGAACAGAAGCCAAGCATGCGGCCATGATTAACCATGACGGAATTGCAAATGTTTATGACTACGGTGAAGACGAGGGCAGTGCATTCCTGGTTATGGAATTAGTTCCAGGTGAAGCTCTCTCCTCAATTCTTGAAAGAGAGAAAACTCTTCCTGAGAAGCAAGTTATTTCAATCATTGCTCAGACAGCTCTTGCTCTAGATGCTGCTCACCGAGAAGGCTTAGTACACAGAGATGTAAAGCCAGGCAACTTACTTATCACTCCTGATGGTCAAGTAAAGATCACTGACTTTGGTATTGCCAGAGTTGCAAATCAGGTTGCACTAACTCAAACCGGTCAGGTGATGGGAACTGTTCAGTATCTAGCACCAGAACAAGCAACCGGTAAGGCTGCTACAGCAGCGGGAGATATTTACTCTCTAGGAATTGTTGCCTACGAAGCACTTGCAGGTAGAAGACCTTTCAAGGGTGATACCCAAATGGCAATTGCTATGGCTCAGATAAATGACGTGCCACCAGCTTTGCCTGAAGGCATTGATCCAAGGTTGGTAAGGCTGGTTATGGATTGCCTTGCTAAAAAACCAGACCTAAGACCGCGCTCTGCTCTTGAACTAGCAGCCAGAGCAGAAGCTCTAGTTGCAGATACGCCAGCACACATTCCTATCAACACAGTTGTGCCCTCAGGCGTTGAACTGGTAAGCGATGAGACCACCGTTATCAATACGGATACAAAACCAACTGCAACAGTGCCAGCTATCTGGCCTTGGATTTCTGTAATTCTCATCCTGCTAAGCACTATCGCAGTTATCGTCTGGGCAGGGTTAGTCGCACCTAAAACTCCAGTTGACCCTAGTCCTACGCCAACAAACACAAACACTGAAACTCCAAAACCAACCCCAACTCCTACCCCAACAGAAACAATAGATACGGTGGTTGTTTTAGTCAGTGACTATGAGGGGCTCGATGTTTCACTGGTCGTCCCAAGGCTTAGTGATCTTGGTCTGATTGTTGAGCCGGTGGCTGGAACTACAGTGCCAGCCGATGATCCTCGTATTTCTCAGGTGTATGACCTTTCGCCTCTTGGAACCCTTGAGGTGGGTAGCACCATAACTGTGTACTACTACCAGCAAATCGTTGATCCAAACTCGGGTATCAACTAGCAGGTAAGTCTAAGTTTCCATAGAGCAACCAAAGATAAACTTGGCTAGTTAGCTAATCAGGATTGGAGCGATGAATGAACGAAAGTAAGCGCATCATCGCTGGCCGCTACGAACTCGGTGAACTTATTGGCCGCGGCGGCATGGCTGAGGTGCACTCCGGTGTTGACACCAGGTTGGGTAGAACCGTTGCCATTAAGCTCCTCAAATCAGATCTAGCTGCTGACTCAAGTTTTGAAATACGTTTTAGACAAGAGGCCCAGGCCTCTGCACGCATGGCTCACCCAACTATCGTTCGAGTATATGATGCTGGTGATGAGGTAACACTTGATGAATACGGTGTTGAACGTCACCTTCCTTACATAGTTATGGAACTAGTAACAGGTGAAGTGCTTCGAGATATTCTTCGTCAAAGAAAACTGACCCAGCAAGAGGCTATCTATTACGCAACCGGTGTTCTAACAGCTCTAGAGTTCTCGCATGCTGCCGGTGTTATTCACCGAGACATAAAGCCTGCAAATGTGATGATTACCAACTCCAATGCAGTTAAGGTGATGGACTTCGGTATCGCTAGGGCAGTAAGCGATTCTTCTGCAACACTTGCCCACACCAATGGAATTGTTGGCACAGCACAATACTTCTCCCCTGAACAAGCTAAGGGTGAAACAGTTGATTCAAGAACAGATCTTTATTCAACTGGTGTTTTACTCTATGAAATGCTCACCGGAAAGCCTCCCTTCACTGGAGAAACCGCAGTGTCAGTTGCTTACCAGCACGTAAGCGAAAATGCCTCGCTACCGTCAAGTATCAACTCATCAATCTCTAGTGCGCTTGATTCAGTAGTTATGAAATCTCTAGCTAA
>JAPLAJ010000150.1 GCA_026393335.1 Rhodoluna sp.
ACTAGCTTCACACACAGTCCAACGGTGTCACCGAACTTAACTGAAGGGATACCTGTAGCACCAAAGTTGGTTCCATTGATTGTTACAAGAGTTCCACCCTGGATCACACCGGCTGATGGAGAAAGAGAAGAAACTGTAGGAGCGTTTGCATATGTATATGCATCAGCTGTTGTGCTTGAAGAGTCAACGTTAGTTGCAATCAGGCTTACTAGACCAGCAGGTCTTGCTGGAGTTGTCATTGTTGCTGAAAGACCGTCTTGAGAAACAACAACGTTAGTAGCTAGTGCTCCTCCGAAGTTGAACTTAGCTGGCTGGCCATCGCTACCTCTAAGGTAACGACCTGAAATAGTAACTTCAGTTCCACCGGTGATAATTCCTCGGTCAGGATTTAATGAGTCAACCTTTGGTGCTAAAACTTCTGGTGTGTAAAGGAATGCCTTTGCAGCAGAAATAACATTCGCTGAGAAAGATCCGTTTCGTCTTTGGTCATAACCAAAGCTAACTTCTACTGTTGCATCGCCAACAGTTCCAGCTGGAGTTGTAGCAGTAATTTGTGTTGGGCTAACACGCTTTACACCTGTTGCAACTGCACCGTTGAACTTAACGATTAGAGAGCCATCTCCCCATTCCATGGGTCCAAAGCCAGCACCTTTAATAGTTACCTTTGATCCACCACGGAAAGTGCCCAGGGCGGGGGTCACTGATGTGATAGATGAAGCTGTGTATGTATAGAAGTCTGGTTCTGTAACGTTCACTGTGCTTAGGAAAGTCACATCTGCAGGACCAGTCTTTGAGCTATAAGGAGCTCTAAAGGTAATCCACTCACCGATTGGGCTCTTCTCTAGGTCATCCCAAAATACTGTCTGGCCGCCAACTTGAACTGAGTTTACGTTTCTCAGGTTCTGTCCGGTGATGGTGATTAGGTCACCACCTGTTACAGATCCACTTGGTGGGTTGATGGTTGCCATGATAGGCGGGGCAAATGCCGCTCTTGCCATCTCAGCGTTAGTCATCATGGACAGAGCCATGACAGCCCCAACCAAAATAGATATGAATTTACGAATGTTTGAGTTCAAAGTGAACATTATTTGATTGCCCTTCAAGGTTCTAGACATAGTGCCTAGAAAGTAATAGTCGCCCTCAATAATAGCCCCAATAACTTAGAAAAATCGAATAAATCATTGTGAAATATCGGCTTTACGAATATTCACAGGAAGTGTCTAATATTCATTCTTGGATCAAAGCCCTCTTAAATGGAGTTCAAATCTCTCCCCAAGAGTGTTCTATGAGACCTAAACTTTCATCATGACCGAAAAAGACCTATTAGAGCTATGGCTGAAGACCAGAAATCAGCTGGTTTTGTCTCAATTAGCCCCTACTTTCCTGCTAATCACAACAGTTGGGCTTGTTGGGACCATAAAGGACCTTGGATTGTATGTATCCCTCGCTGCAGCGGGAATCCTGCTTGCTTCAGGGATTTTAGGGGCTTTGGTGCAATATTCAGCCTCAGTCGAAGGTCAAGCTATTGCCCAAGACCTAAAGGAATTGTCTGATAAGTCCCTTGTTTCTAAAAAGGTGATTAGCCTGGGCCCTTGGCTAAATGTTTCAAAGTTTGTCACCCCTGCGGTGTTTATGGGGATCTTTGGTGCCCTAATGCTTGCCCTTTTTAGTTAAAGGGGCCTCAGGCACCGTTATCTAGCCAAGACAACCCGAGTCTCTGGGCTAAAATATTGACTTAGAACAAAGAAGCGTTCTTCTCTCTTTCAAATCCAATTATGTAAGGACCCAAGTCCATGGCTATTCCTAAGTCTGTCGTGAAGTTTGTAACTCGCTGGGGGTTAGTTGTAGCCCCTAAGCAGCTAGACAAGATTAGAGACCTCTTCAGAACGCGGGTAATCTCCGGGTACCAGGCCCAAACAATCGAAAAGCTAAGTGCCATCGTTGCAAGCCCTCCAGTAATCGGCAAGGTTGCAGCAGGGCTTTCAATGGACGAGGCCGTATGTGACTATGCGAGAAATGCTAAGACTCCCCCAGAGAAACTACTGGCCAGATCTTTCGTTCAGGCTTTGTACGAGAACTCTAGCCAAAAAGACATTGGAGCACTAGGCTTTGGCACCATGCTCGCTCAAGTGGGTCTATACGAGTCTGCTTATCATTTCTTCCACGAAGCAGGGGATGAAAAAGCTAAGACCTACGCACCTTTTGAATACTTTCAGAGCATCTTCTTTGTTGATCTTAAGAAAGGTCTGTCAGAGCTAAAAGACTACCTGGACTCAAAAAGAGACTCACTGCCATTAGAAACAAGACTTGCCTTGATGAAGGTTTTGGCTAAATATTCACAAGTTGAGCTTCTTCGAGCAGAAACAAATATTTTGTACTCTGATAAAAAAGCTCTCG
>JAPLAJ010000161.1 GCA_026393335.1 Rhodoluna sp.
ATTCTGATGGCTCAAACTATCGCTGAGGATGAAGTATCAAAGCAAAGAACCTTTGCTTTAGTTGATGCTTATCTAAAAGATATAGCGAAACTTATCTAAGCGTTACCTTCACCGGGAATCTCTTAATTCCGTTCACAAAGTTTGAACGTAGGTGATCTATCTCCCCTAATCGCTCAACCTTGTCAACACGTGACAATAGATCTTCAAACATTATGCGAACCTCTAGACGAGCTAGTGAGTTACCTAGACACATGTGAGGACCACCACGACCAAAGGCCATGTGCTCGTTAGGGTTTCTTGTCACATCCATCTTGTAAGGATCCTTGAAGATAGCTGAGTCTCGGTTACCTGAAGCGAACCAAGGAACAACCTTCTGGCCCTTCTTGATTAGAGTTCCTTGGAACTCAACATCTTTAGTTGCTGTTCTTCTGAAGTGATAAACAGGGGAGGCTAATCTAATGAACTCTTCAACCGCCCAAGGAATAAGTGATGGATCTTCCTGCAGCATTGCCATCTGCTCAGGGTTTTCAATTAGGTAGTTCATGGTGTGTGAGATGGTGTGACGAGTGGTTTCGTTACCAGCAACAACAAGTAGTAAGAAGTAAGTGTTGAAGTCTCGCTCTGACAAAGGAATGCCATCTGATGGTACCTGGTTAATCAAAGTTGAAACTAAGTCTTTGCCATCTTTACCTCTGCGTTGATTAGCAAGGTTCTGACCATACTCAAATACTTCAAGCGCAGCTGGAGATCTGAAAGGAACAAGACGATACTTTTCACTCTCAGGATCTTCAAGAAGAACATCTGCGTGCTCAGGGTCTGTGTTACCAATCATGCGGTTACCCCACTCAATCAACTTGTCAGTGTCATGATCTGGAACATCTAACATTCGAGCAAGAACACGAATAGGGAAATCGGCAGCGACCTCTTCAACGAAGTCAAAGCTGCCCTTGGCAAAAGCATTGTCCAAAGTAGTTGCAGTTAGTCCTCTAAGGAATGTCTCATAACCTGAGACAGCCTGAGGAGTGAACTCTCCCTGTAGCAATCTTCTAAGTGCACGGTGACGTGCACCATCTGTTTCTAGAAGAGATCTTCTAGCCTCTTCTTGTTCAGCATCCACTTCTTCTAAGTTGGTGAAGTGGGTTGAAGTGAAAGTATCTGGATCACGAAGTACTTTAACAATGTCTTGGTATCTGGTCACTGACCAGAAACCGCTGTTTGGCTTCTCCTCAACATCCCAGTGAATAGGTGCTTCAGCACGGAGCTTGTCGAAGACGTGCCAAGGAGCACCTCCATCGAATAGGTCTAGATCTGCAAGGGTTAGCTCTGACAACTGTGTCATGGTCACTCCGATTGTTAGGATACGAATCATTTTTAGATTACAACCCTTAGGCGAAAGAAACGCCTTTGTGCCCTAAAAGTTATTTAGAGCCGAATGATTAGTGGAGAATAGAAGCACCTATTTAGGAGGTAACTCATGGCCGGTCCACACACCCTTGCCGAGACAGAGCGCCAGGTAAACGAGAAGCTAGTTCATAAGAACATCAACTTCGAGGCTATGGCAGTTACCTCAAACCTCTTTAGAGCAGCCAACTCGGTTAGAAACCACCTAGAAAGAACAGTTCTTGCTAAAGCAGATCTATCTTGGACAGCCTTTGTGGTGCTATGGGTTACCTGGATCTGGGAACCAATTGAGACTAGACAGATAGCCATAGAGGGAGGTTTTTCTAAAGCCACTCTTACCGGTGTGCTATCAACCCTAGAAAAGCGCTCACTAATAACCAGAACCAAGAGCAAAGACGACGGCCGACTAGTAATCGTTCAGCTAACCAACAAGGGTAGAAAACTAATGGACACCCTATTCCCTGCTTTCAACAAACAGGAAACAGCAGTAGCAAACGTAGTTACCCAATCTAAGCAAGGCCAACTAGCAGATCAGCTAAGAGCAATCACTAAGTTTGCTGAAGCTAATTCTTAGCCGCTTCTGAAACAAACTTTGTAAACAGTTCCATCTGCTGAGGGTTTTCCTTGTAGTTATCCTCTGGATGCCACTGGACTCCATAAGACCAAGCTTTGGCTTCAATCTTGAAGGCTTCAACATGTCCTTCTTCTGCTCTGGCTAGAACTTCTAAACCACTACCTAGCTCTTTGATGGCTTGGTGGTGGAAGCATGAGCTTTCCAGCACTGGCTTTGACAGTCCTAGCCCTTCAGCATCTTTATCGATGGTGATTGTATGGATGTAGTGTCGGTGATCCTTAACCATGTCTTGAACAAGGCTTCCGCCCTTTAGAACGTTTACTAGCTGGAAGCCTCGGCAGATAGCTAGGACAGGTAGTGCATTGTCAAATGCATACTTGGCTATCGAGAAGTCATTCTCATCCTGCAGATCATCAATTCCATAGAGTTCGTCTGTGCTTGGCTCTTCGCCATACCACTTAGGGTTCACATCTCCACCACCTGGGATTAGAACTCCATCGATGCCCTCAAGTCTTTCAGCCCAGTATGGGTTTTCTACCGGCAGGAAGGTTACCGGTTCTCCACCAGCTGCCCAGACTGATTCGAGGAGTCTTCTTGAGGAGACAACACCTAGGCTTCTGATGGCTGTTGCCTGTTCGGTGAATCTACCGACTATCGCAATTCTGGGACGTCTAGCCATCTACCTACTCCTTGCACGAATCGTTATGAAACATGGGGTTTATACCCCTTAAGTATGCCCTAATATTAATCGTTAGTATCCTAATGAATAGGCTAATTTAAGGACTTGACCAGTGAACACCGTAGAAGTTGTTGGCACCCAGATAGACACTCGCCATTACATTGGTGGTCAACGAGTAGCTTCTGCTGAGACCTTTACTAACACTTCTCCAGTTGATGGTTCCTTCCTAGGTGAAATCTCTAGAGGTACAGACAAAGAAGCCGATATGGCTGTTGCCGCTGCTAGAAAAGCCTTCCCTGCATGGGCTGCTCTAGGCCCTAAAGGTAGAGGTGAACTTCTTCTGAAGTTAGCTTCTCTAGTTGAAGAGAATATTGAAACTCTGGCTCAACTAGAAACTATGGACAATGGATCTCTATTGAGATCACACAGACGTGGAGTAATGCCTCGAGTTGCGATGAACATTCGCTTCTTTGCTGAGTGGGCGATGAATGAATTACAACATCCTGATTTTGAAACACGTGGACACACCAACAGAATATCTTGGGACCCATCCGGTGTTGCAGTTTTGATTACCCCTTGGAATGCTCCACTGATGCTGGCCACCTGGAAGATAGGTCCAGCTCTAGCTGCAGGTGACACAGTAATTCTGAAACCTGCTGAGTGGACTCCATTGAGTGCTTCTTTCTTTGCGGACCTTACTAAGCAGGCTGGAATACCTGATGGTGTTTTCAATGTTGTCCAAGGTTTTGGTAAAGAAGTTGGAGCAGCCTTAGTTGCTCACCCTGGTATCTCTCGCATTTCGTTTACTGGTTCAGTTCCAACAGCAAAGATTATTGGTAGATCAGCTGCAGATAATCTAACCCCTGTTTCATTTGAGCTTGGTGGCAAATCTCCTTGTGTTGTTCTAGAAGATGCTGATGTGGATCTGGCAGTAGAGCTTGCAGTTGAGCAGTATGACAATGCTGGGCAGGTTTGTTTGTCTGGAACCAGAATCCTGGTTCACGAAAACATTGCTGAAGAGTTTGCTTTGAAGTTCAAAGCGAAGGCTTCACAGATTATTCAGGGTGACCCTAGAGATGAAGCAACTCAGATAGGTCCTCAGATCCACCAGGTGCACTTCGATAGAGTCAAAGGCTTTGTTGATAGAGCTAAAGAGACTGGTGCCAACATCGTTATGGGGGGCGTTCCTAACAGTGACCTAGGTGGCCTTTACTTTAGGCC
>JAPLAJ010000033.1 GCA_026393335.1 Rhodoluna sp.
ACAATTCCATTCGCATTGCACAGACTTGGTTACTCACAAGAGACCATCGAAGCAATCATCGATCACATCAGCACCAACGGACACGTTGTTGACGCACCTGGCCTAAAGTCAGAGCACTATGCGATCTTCGACACCGCTGTTGGTATTCGTGCGATTGACCCAATGGGTCACGTGAGAATGATGGCTGCAGTTCAGCCATTCCTATCAGGTGCGATCTCAAAGACTGTAAACATGCCAGAGACTGCAACCATCGAAGAAGTCAAGGAAATTTATTTCCAGGGCTGGAAGATGGGTCTAAAAGCTCTAGCGATTTACCGCGACAACTGTAAGGTTGGTCAGCCACTTAGCGATGCTAAGGCAAAGGTTGAAGAGAAGGCAGCTCCAGTAGAAGCTACTGCAGCTGGTCTATCACACCCAGTTCGCAAGCGTCTACCTAAGTCACGTCCATCCTCAACCACCTCATTCACTGTTGGTGGAGCAGAAGGTTACATGACTGCAGGAACATACCCAGATGGTGTTCTAGGTGAAGTATTCCTAAAGCTAGGTAAGCAGGGTTCAACTCTTGCCGGTGTTATGGATGCATTCTCAATCGCAGTTTCAATTGGTCTCCAGTACGGTGTGCCACTAGAGACTTACGTACAGAAGTTCACTAACGTTTCATTCGAACCGGCTGGTTTGACTGATGACAAGGACATCCGTATGGCTAAGTCATTGATGGACTACATCTTCCGTCGTCTAGCAATTGACTACTTACCAACCGAAACTCGTCAGGCACTAGGTATCAACACTGCATCAGAGCGATCAGCTTCTCTTGATGCAGCCGGTACTTACCCAGCAATCGCTGAGTTGCCTACCGATGCAGCAGTTGTTGCAGCTCCAGTAGTAATCGAGCTGAAGGTTGAAGAAGTAAGGACAGAAACTGCTCGACAGGTTCACTCTTCAGCAGAATTGTTCGACATGCTGCAGGGAACCGAATCTGATGCTCCATTGTGCTTTAGCTGTGGAATCAAGATGAGACCTTCTGGTTCATGCCACGTCTGCGAAGGCTGTGGATCAACTAGCGGTTGCAGCTAAATCCAACTTGAGAATGGGTCGACTTCTAATTGGAAGTCGACCCATTTTTATTTCCAAAACTTTTCAAATGATGACGGTAGCCTAGGACAATGATTTACCCAATACTTTTTCGCTTGGTGCTTTCCAAAATCGATCCTGAGCGAGCGCACCATTTAGGAATGTTTGCGATCCGGGCAGCATCAGCACTTCGTCTGACAAAACTTTTGCCAAAACAGAAAACTAAAGCGGTTCAGATCATGGGTCTGCATTTTGATTCACCTTTTGGATTAGCCGCCGGTTTTGATAAGAATGCTATTGCAATAAGAGCTTTAGGGGAGTTGGGTTTTTCTCACGTTGAAGTCGGTACAGTCACGGCTTTGCCACAATCAGGTAATGACGCTCCAAGACTTTTTCGTTTGAAAAAAGATCGAGCACTAATCAACAGAATGGGATTCAACAACGACGGTGCAGAAGTAATTGCGCAACGTCTCAAAAACCTCAGAGAATCTGGACAGGACTTACCAGTTATTGGTGTGAACATAGGTAAGAGTCGAGTTGTAGAGGTTGCAGATGCGCTTCAAGATTATGAAACTAGTGCAAGGCTTTTAGCACCTTACGCTGACTACATAGCCGTCAATGTGTCTTCACCCAATACTCCAGGGCTTAGATCACTTCAAGACGTGACCTCGCTTAGACCTATCCTCAAAGCGGTTATCGCTCAGTCCTCAGGAAAGCCAGTACTGGTAAAGATAGCGCCAGATTTAGCTGATGAAGCAATTATTGAAGTTGCCGATTTAGCTAAAGA
>JAPLAJ010000045.1 GCA_026393335.1 Rhodoluna sp.
ATCAAAGTTATATCTTCGTGAGAGCCACCCATCGGTAGCGAGAAGATGACCTGCATCAAAGTAATACAGCTGATGTAATAAAAAAGAGCTATTCGCCACTTAAAAGCAAGTGCAACTGCCACCCAACCGGTATCTACTGCCCACCATATAAATGGATAGAAAGTTCCATCCTGTGGCACTTCCTGAGTGAGAAGAAACGGCCAACACATAATCAACGCCGGCATAAACAGTGCGTGGATTTTCATGTATAGATAGTTAGAACTACCAAACCAGAAAGTGTAAACCATGGCAAGTGTTGTGCCCCACAAAATCGACATGAGGAACCAAGCCAGGGGTTGATTTAGATATTGGAGCTGACCATAAAAGTTAATTCCACTCTCAAGATTGAGCGCAACTGCGCCTGCGGCAAAAGTCCTGCCCAAGAGTCGGTCGACTCTGGCAGTTGCAATAGTGGCTGGAATTTTCATTAGATTAGATCTTCCCCGAATAATCCGTCTTCAATCAGACGAATAAGTAATTCTGACTTCCCAGTAACTGGTCTGCCGACTTTAGAGTATTTATCTCTTGCTCTATCAATGTGCTCTTTGACGGTGTATTTACTGAGTTTTAGTTCATAGGCAACGCTTTTGAGCGTCATTCCTGAAGCATAAAGTCTGACGACTTGTAATTCGCGCTCGGAAAGATTTGCTCTAAATGAAATGTCATTATCAATTGCAGCTACGGTTTCGGTGGTGTTAATTGTGATTCCATTGGCACTTAGCCTGATGGCCTCAAACAGAGTGGTCATGTCTTGGCTTTTGGAGACTACCCCTTCAGCTCCTTCTCTAAGAGCTTCGTTAACCTTGTCTTTATTATCAGCAATTGAATAGATCAAGACTTTAGAGCCAAATTGAATAAGTTTCTTAACATTGGTAGCAGGAGTGGATCCATCAGCTAGAGACAAATCAAGCACCACAACCCTAGGTGGTTCTTTGAGTTTTCCAAGGAGAGCTTGAACTGAATCAGCGTGCTCAACAACTAGATAACCTGCTTCTTGGGCACCAGCCTTAACGCCAAGCCTCACCGAATCATGGTCATCCACGATTGCTATTGTGATTGGCTCGTTCGTTGGATTCATCGAACTAGGCTTACCACGGTTTCAAAGTGATGGGTGTGTGGGAATAGGTCGAATGACTTGATGCTAGCTATCTTGTATCCCCCTTGAGTCAGTGGAGCTAAGTCTCTGGCCACAGCAATCGGATCACAGGCAACATAGATCAGGTGATCTGGGGAGATGGTTAGCAACCTTTCGATTACATGCTTACCTGCACCAGATCTTGGTGGATCGATGATCACTGTGCTGTTTGGTTTTAGTTTTCCATGAGAGGCCAGCTCATCGAGGAATCTTTCCACAGGTGTTGCAACAGATTTGGCACCTTTGATATCTATCAGGTTTCGTCTTGCATCTTCGGCAGCGCTTTTGCTTGCCTCAACAGTTGTGATATTGATATCGAGTCCACACGCTGCAGCCAGAGCGCCGCTAAAGAGCCCTACCCCACCGTAGAGGTCATAGTTTTGTGCATTCTTATCAAAGCCTTGATCTTTAGTCAGCAGAACTATTTCTTTAGCAAGCATGTTTGCTGCTTCTTTGTGGACCTGCCAGAAAGCTCCAGCAGATAATCTAAATGTTCGACCACCAGCGCGTTCAATGAACTTCTCTTCACCTTTTAGTTTTTTATCTACGGTGTACTGAATTTGACCGGTGCTAGAAGAGGCAATCTCAATCTTGCTAACGTCTTGCCAGTTCTTTAGATGCAGACCTAGCTCTTGAATCTCAACAACGGCCAAAGGCAAGGTCTTCACTCGAACTACTTCGTGGCTGCGTTCCTTATAAGGTCCAATATCGCCATCCTCATTGACGTGCAGTTGGATACGAGTTCGATAGCCCAAGCCATTGTTTTCATCATCGCCAGGGGCTGCCAGCACCGGCACCCTCATCTCAATCCCAGCAAATCTTTGCAGAGCTTCAGAGAGAACATCAGATTTCAATTCGCGTTGACGAGAAAGTTTGATATGCCCAAACTCAGCTCCTCCAGCCTGTTCTGCATTTTTCCAAAAATGCTTTACCCGATCAGGTGAAGCAACAAGAATCTCAGTAGGTTCTGCTCTGCAGAAAGAGCCGCCTTTATCTTCATAAACCTTGGCCCTAACTTTTTCACCAGGTAACACGTGAGATACGAAAACTACTCGGCCCTCGTGTCTGGCCACGAAGATTCCGCCATGGGCGACCTTCTCGATTTCGAGCTCTAGTTCCTGGCCAAACCAGTTAGTTGATTTATTCACTACACAAGTGTTCCACACCTCTTTCGATAGTCTGAACCTGTGACCAAACTTGTCTTAGCCTCAACCTCACCTGCTCGTCTACGATTGCTTCGCGATGGCGGAATTCAACCTATAACCATCTCCCCTGAGGTAGATGAAGAACTCCTTACCGAACAGGGCCTAGCCTCGGGAGAAATCACCAATACCCAAGACATGGTCCTCTTATTAGCTCAAGCGAAGGCTGAAGCAGTGCTCAATCACCCTGATGCTCAAGGTGCTCTAATCATTGGCTGTGATAGTTCCCTAGATCTAGATGGCGAAGCACTCGGGAAACCACATGACCCAGAGGTAGCCATCGAGCGCTGGAAGTCCATGAGGGGTCGATCAGGCAGGCTATACACCGGCCATTGGCTCATTGATAACCGAGATCCTGCCAACCCAAAGGCTCAAGGCCAGGCCACTAACACCACTGTTCACTTTGCTAACCTCTCAGATTCGGAGATTTTGGCCTATGTGGGCACCGGAGATCCCCTAAAAGTAGCAGGTGCTTTC
>JAPLAJ010000178.1 GCA_026393335.1 Rhodoluna sp.
AGAACTAAGCGCTCTAGCCAAACCAGGTATCAGAGCTGGAGATGCAGATAGTGAACTCACTCCAAATTCAATAAACAGTTTTGCTGATTCAATATCACAGGCCGCCTCGCCACAAATCCCAATCGGTTTTCCTGCTTGCACACAAGCCTGAGTCACTCTTTGAATAAGTTCAAGAACTTTAGGGTCTCTAACTTCCGAGACTGCCAAAGCTGAGTGCAATCGATCTTGATTTAATGTGTATTGAGTTAGGTCATTAGTTCCAATACTCAGAAAGTCAACGACACTGACAATCTCAGCCAACACTTGAGGTTCACAGACCTCAGGTACCTCAATCATTACTCCAACCTTGGCTAGTCCTAGTTTTCTAGCCATACTCACAAACTCTTTAGCCTGTTCAGCAGTTGAAACCATCGGGGCCATTACCCAAAGCTTTGCCTCAGGATGATTCTGCTGAGCAAGTGATAGGGCAGTTAGTTGGGTTATCAGTGCTTCAGGATTTGCCAGCAATGCCTGGAATCCTCGATTGGCATACTTACCGGTTTGGCTTAGTTTCAAGAAAGGCAAAGGTTTATCTGTGTCTAGATCTAGCACTCGGACTATAACTACTTGATTTGGAAACTGTTCTAGAAGTCTTGAGTATTCAAGAACTTGGGTATCCAGAGAAGGTGCCACCTTTTCACCTAAGAACAAAAGTTCAGTTCTAAACAAGCCAACCCCTTGCGCACCAAAGGCTAGAGCTGCGGCTCCTTCTGAACTCGAACCTAAGTTGGCATATAGCTTTACTGGCAAATCAAACTCGTCAACTGAACCAAGGATTTCTGGAACACAGGAAGGCAAAGCTTGTATGTATTGGTCTAATTCAGTTTCATCAGGGTTTACTAAAATCTGACCACTTGATGAGTCAACGATCAGTTGGTCACCCATATTAACAAACTCAGTTCCACTGACAGAAACAACCGTTGGCAGATTCATACCCCTAGCCAGGATGGAGGTATGCGAGGTCGGACTACCAAGGCTGGTAACTAAACCAACGATAGAACTACTTTGTAACTTAACCATTTCTAGTGGACCAAGATTGTCTGTCACTAAAACAAATGGCTCACTTGGCCAACTCAAATCTTCTTTGCCGACAAGCTTGTCCAGCACTCTCTCGCCCAAGGCAGTGATGTCAGCTGAACGTTCTGCAAAGTAGGTGCCAAGTTGAGCCAAAGCTGAAGCTGCTGCTTTGAATGCACCGCTAACCGCTCGTTGCGAGTTAGCCCCATCAGCTAGCCGAACCTTGATGCTCTCCATTAGTGAGTGATCTTCTAAGACAAGTTTCAGAGCATCAAGAATGTCAGCGGATTCCGAATCAGTAGTTTGCCTTGCTAAATCTATTTCCTTAGCTACTTCTGCTAAAGCAGCCTTAACAGCTAAAAGCCCCCTGCTTGAGCCAGCACTCTCGCTATCCCAAGGGACATAGCGATCTGATCTGTATATGAATGCATTAGCTATGGCTACACCGGTACCAACACCAGCTCCAACTAATACGCGTTCACTCACCTGACAAGTCTAAGATGACCTTAAACTTGTCCCATGCCAACTAATCTGCAGGTTGTAACCATCAACGTCAATGGCGTTAGAGCCGCCTTCAAGAAAGGATTCTCAGAGTGGGTTATTGAACACTCCCCTGATGTTATTGCCCTTCAAGAGGTAAGAGCAGAAACCACTGATTTAGAAGAGATCTTCAAGGCCATTGAAGAACAACAGAATGATGGCACCAAGTGGCATATTCTTCATGACAATGCTTCAGCTAAAGGTAGAGCAGGTGTAGCCATCGTTTCGAAGATGCCAGCAGCCGCATCAAGAACCAACCTAGGGCCAAAGAGCTTTGACAGTGCAGGCAGATGGCTTGAAGTTGATTTCAAGATTAAAGCCAGGACTGTAACTGTCATCAGCACATATGTTCACTCCGGTGAAGTTGATACCCCAAAGCAAGTTGAGAAATACAAGTTCCTAGATGCTATGACCAAGCGCATGGCAGAACTTAGAAAAGAAGATGG
>JAPLAJ010000034.1 GCA_026393335.1 Rhodoluna sp.
CCTTCTGGCTTGTGGGACTATTCGGTGTTGGCAACACTGCCAGAAGGATCTTTTGTTTCAAGTGGTTCAAAGATAGTTACCGTTCAGGTCTACTCACCACTTGCAGGTACCCCGATGAGATTGCGTGTGCACAACACAAGATCTAATTACACAAAGTTTGTTGAAACAGAAGCAGTCACAACCAAAGTCAACCAGTGGGAGACTCTCACATTTGATTTCGGTAAGTTAGCTTCGGGCTCGCAAGCAATAAGCAATACAACAACTTATTCAACTCTTTCACTCATCATTGAGCCAGGCAAAGCTTCAACTGGTCAAAAGTATTTCTTCAAGAACTTCAATATCCCAGGTGCTCTAATTGGTAAAACAGCTCTCACAACTACCTCCACTTCCCCATCTATGTCAACTGCACCAGGAGCTAATGGAAGTTACCTGTGGAGCGAAGAATTCAACGGTGTAGCTAAATCAAGACCAAACTCATCGGCATGGAAGTATGCATTGGACTGGAATAACTTCATCCAAGGAACCCAACCTGATCTAGTGGAAATGGATGGAAACGGAAACCTTGCTCTAGGCATGCAAAAGTGTGCTGATGGAACTTGGAACGGCGGCATCATCCATACTCTTGGCAAGAAGGCTTTCCTTTACGGCAAGATTGAAGCTCGAATAAAGATTGCCCAAGATCCAGGTTGGTTCAGTGCTTTCTATATGTTCGGTGAGAACGTTTCGAACTGGCCTATATGCGGAGAGATTGACATTCAAGAAGCCGGACCTTGGAACGATTTCTCTTCAAGTGGAACCATCCACGGAAACTATCCAAACACTACAAACCCTTGGAATGGTGGTGGTGGCTTCTCAACCCAAGTGCCATCAACCAGAGGCGCGCTATCGGCAGGGTTTAACACCTTCGGGCTCCTCTGGACACCAACATCCATAACCTTCACTCTCAATGATGTTCCATACAGAACTCTTACCAAGGCTCAGGTGCTCAAAGATGGCGGTACCTGGCCATTTGATAATCCAGAGTTCTTGGTCTTCAGCCTCTACCCATACGCAGCTAGCCTGCCAGCTAATACTGCTCCAGGAACCGTGCTGAGAGGCCAAGTGCTAGTTGACTGGATTCGTTACTCCCAGTACCAAGGCTATGGACAGGTCTTTGACCGCTAAATAGGGCTTTTTTAGGGAATAATTTGTCACTAGATTCCCTTATTGTTTGAGAGAGACCTATCAAGCTACCCATTGGAGAATCATGGAAATTGCAACACTTCTAGCCGTAATAAACCTAATCGGGCTATTAGCTATAGCTGTAATCGTGCTCTTGCGTAAGCAAAACGTCGGCTCGGTAGATGTGAGCAAGGACCTTCAATTGCACCGAGATGAACTCCGATCAGCCATCGCTAGTAACCACGACATCGTTGAAAAGCGCTTGAGTTCATTTAGCGAAGCATCGCAGAACTCTGCGAAACTTCAGCGCGATGAAGCTGGTAACTCGAGAATAGAACTCCAAAAGTCTTTAAATGAATCACTAAAGAACATTGAAACAAAGATTGCAGAA
>JAPLAJ010000019.1 GCA_026393335.1 Rhodoluna sp.
CACAGTAACCAAGATGGCTGAGCTAGGCATCTTGGTAGTCCCAGGGGAGTTCTATCAAGCCCAGGGAAGTAAGTACGTCAGGTTCTCAATTACTGCCTCAGATGAGAAGGTTGCTGAGGGTGCCGCTAGATTGACCAATGCCCTAGGGTTAACTCACTAGTCAAAAAGAATCACAGGAGCAAGTTTTGTCAGCTGAGAACACCTCGAAAGTCACCCTGAATTACCCAGGTGGAACTGCAGATTTCCCTATCATTCAAGCCACCGATGGTGACTCAGTCATTGACTTCTCAAAGCTAAATGCCTCAACAGGCTTGAACGCTTATGACATTGGTTTTGTAAACACAGCAAGCACCAAGTCAGCGATCACATACATCGATGGTGAAGCAGGTGTGCTTAGATACCGCGGTTACCCAATTGAGCAGCTAGCTGGCTCAAAGAGTTTTGTTGAAACCGCTTACCTTTTGATTTACGGACAGTTGCCTAACGCTCAAGAACTTTCTGCGTGGGAAGAGCGTCTTAGTAGACACACTTTGATTCACGAAGATCTAAAGAACATCTTCCATTCCATGCCACAGTCAGCTCACCCAATGTCTGTGCTATCAGCAAGCGTCTCAGCTCTTTCTACTTTCTACCAGGACTCGCTAAACCCACACGATGACTATCAAGTTGAGTTATCAACTGTTCGCCTATTGGCAAAGCTTCCAACCCTTGTTGCTTACTCACACAAGAACGCATTGGGTCAAGCACTTCTTTATCCAGATAACTCATTGAGTTACGTGGAGAATTTCCTACGCATGAGCTTTGGCAACATGGCTGAACCTTTTGTGCAGAACCCAGTTATTACTAAAGCTCTAGACACACTGCTAGTTCTGCACGCAGATCACGAACAGAACTGTTCAACGGCTACTGTTCGACTAGTTGGTTCTTCAGAGGCAAACCTATTCGCATCTGTATCTGCTGGTGTGAGTGCTTTGTTTGGCCCACTACACGGTGGAGCTAACGAAGCTGTTCTTGAGATGCTTGCGAGCATCAGAGATTCAGGCGAATCAGTTCAAAGATTTGTTGAGCGAGTGAAGAACAAAGAAAACGGAATCAAGCTGATGGGCTTTGGTCACCGCGTATATAAGAACATGGACCCGAGAGCCACCATCGTAAAAGCAACAGCAGATCGAGTGCTTGCAGATCTTGGTGTGAGTGATCCACTACTTGATATTGCTAAGGAACTAGAAGCAGCTGCATTGGCTGATGAATACTTCATCTCTAGAAAGCTTTATCCAAACGTTGATTTCTATACCGGTGTTATCTACAAAGCAATGGGATTCCCAACCAGAATGTTCACCACGCTATTTGCTATGGGAAGACTGCCTGGTTGGATCGCGCACTGGCGTGAAATGAACCACGATGCATCTACCAAGATTGGTAGACCTCAGCAGCTATACATTGGTGAGACTGTTAGGCAGCTGAACTAGCCTTAATAATCTTTGTCTGTTCCTTATAAACAGTTGGGAATAGCCCTAAGAACGCTGTGAAGGCCAGAACACCTGCAACCATAAACACTTCTCTAACGCCAAATGCACCAATCAGGAATCCAGCAACTGACATAGAGCCGATGCTGGCAACAGAGACAATCGCACCGAATGCAGCAAAGACTCTACCTTGCACTTCGTGTGGAGTCTCTTTGATCATCATTCCAACGCCATAGCTATTGATAGTTGCATTGGCCATACCAGCTACAAACCACACAGCCATGTAACTTGGCTCGACATCACTAAACGCATAATCCCATCCGAAGCTAAAAACTCTCCGAGACCTCTCGCAGCCATCGCTAGTAC
>JAPLAJ010000039.1 GCA_026393335.1 Rhodoluna sp.
CCAAGGGTAAAGGCAGCTAAAGCTAGGGTTGTTACCAGGGAAATGGTGTTGCCTACAATCAAAGCCCAAATGGCAGTGCCGGTGGCGATATAAAGAACCAGAGCTTCGAGCAAATAGGCGATTGCCAGACCCTTTAGGGTCCTTTGAACTGAAGACTTAGGCATAGATACAAGCCTAAATCGGGTATTTACAAAAGGGCTCCAATGTGAAAATATAGGACTTGTCGCTTTCGCGGATAAATCAAGAAATCAGTACTGATTTTGACTTTGCGGTGACAATTCTTATTCGATCTAAGGAACATAAATATATGGAACTGCCATGGCTAACAGAAGCTCGCTGTCGAACAGAAGACCCAGAACTGTTCTTTCCAGTGGGAAACACAGGCCCAGCAGTAGACCAGATCGAACAAGCTAAAAGCATTTGTAGAGATTGCAAAGTTGTTAGCCACTGCCTTGAATACGCCATCAAAGAAAACCAGGACAATGGTGTTTGGGGCGGTCTTTCAGAAGATGAGCGTAAGTCTCTAAAGCGTAAGTACGCTAGAGCTCGCAGATCTGCTTAGGCTATCGGAACCTCTAAAGCCACTGTAGTTCCGCCAGTTTTATCTGATTTGAAATCTATTTTTCCTCTTAGTTCACCCTCAGCTAGGGTCGTAACTATTTGTGTGCCAAGCCCACTTTGAATCTTGCCAGGCTCAATCCCCACGCCATCATCAGCAATGGTTATGAAGAGCTTCTTGGACTTTCTGGTCGCGGTAACTGTTAGGTGTCCGGTCTTATTTGCTAATCCGTGTTCATAGGCATTGGTCACTAGTTCAGTGATAACAACGGCAAGTGGGGTTGCTATCTCGGAAGGTAATCTTCCAAACTTTCCAATTCGAAGGTTAGTCACCTTGGCGTTATAGCCAGCTGCTAGTTCCCCTACTAGAGCAATAATGCGATCAAACACCTCATCGAAGTTCACATCTTGGGCTAGGCCTTCAGATAGTGAATCATGCACCACAGCGATAGCAGCTACCCGTCTTTCAGCATCACCTAGGGCTTCAAGTGTCTCTGGTGACTTACTTCTTCGGCCTTGAATACGAAGCAGGCTGGCTACGGTTTGTAGGTTGTTCTTCACTCTGTGGTGAATCTCACGGATGGTTGCATCCTTGGTAACTAGTTCACGTTCTTGCCTTCTTAGTTCTGTCACATCTCTACAGAGCAAGATGGCTCCGGTGTTTTTCTGGTTCTCAAAGATGGGAATAGATCTAACCGAAAGAGCAGCCGAGTTACCTTCAATATCTGCTCGCCAAGCAACTCTTCCTGAGACAACCATAGGAAGACCTTCATCAACATTGCGTCTATCTTTATTGAGCTTGTCGGTGACCTCAATCAGAGATCTTCCCTCAAGCTCGCCATCAACTCCTAGTTTCTGGAAAGCAGAAATACCGTTAGGTGAAGAAAAGAGCACCAAACCTTCAGCATCAATATGCAAAAGGCCATCGTTCACACGAGGTGTTCCTCTTCTAGGAGTGCTCTGTTCTGATGCAACCGGATAGTTACCATCAACAACCATGTTTAGAAGTTTGTCGCCAAGAGCAGTGAGGCTGATTCTGGTTTTAGTAGGAGCAGCAGCATCGCCTAGATTAATGTGTTTGGTTACTACAGCAATTGGACTTGGCGTGATATCAGGTCCACTTTTTGCATTGAGTCTTCTAAAAACAGGAACGGCACTTAATCGAGCTGGCATGCCCTGAAATTTATCAAGTTCACCAAGTTCAACCGATTTACCTGTCTTGAACGCTTTTGCTACCAACTGAGACCAGGCTTTTTCAACTGGCTTACCAGTTATATCTCTATAGAAAACTGTCGCTGCCGATGATGGTCTTGCGTGTCCTGCTGCAACAAAACCGTTCTTACCATCTGAAATCCAGAGGACTAGATCTGCAAAGCTGAGATCTGCAATCACCTGCCAGTCACCAACCAGGGC
>JAPLAJ010000173.1 GCA_026393335.1 Rhodoluna sp.
CGTTAGCTGCATAACCTCCAGCTGATCGCACGAATGTGTCTTCACCAATTGGTGAAGGAGATAAAAATTCTTCTGATGCAGAGCCACCCATAGCGCCAGCATCTGCACGAACAATTACATATTCAATTCCTAAACGAGTAAAGATTCTCTCGTAAGCATCTCTTTGAGCTTGGTAGGAAGCAACAAGTCCTTCATCCGAAACATCAAATGAATAAGCATCTTTCATTACAAACTCACGACCACGAAGTAGTCCAGCTCTTGGTCTTGCCTCGTCACGATACTTGTTTTGAATTTGATACAAAGTTAGTGGTAGATCTTTATAACTCGAGTAAAGGTCTTTGACTAACAGTGTGAACATTTCTTCGTGAGTAGGAGCAAGCAGGTAATCTGCTTTCTTTCTATCTTGAAGACGGAACAGGTTATCGCCGTACTCAGTCCAACGACCTGTAACTTCAAAAGGTTCACGAGGTAACAGGGCTGGGAAGAATACTTCCTGCGCTCCGGCTGCAGACATCTCTTCACGAACAATCTGCTCAACTTTTGCTTTAACAGCCAGACCTAGCGGCAGCCAAGTGTAGATACCAGGTGCTGCTCTTCTGATGTAGCCAGCTCTAACCAGAAGCTTGTGGCTGTCAACTTCAGCTTCGGCAGGGTCTTCTCTTAGTGTTCGCAAGAACAACTGCGACATGCGAAGAATCATTATTAGTCCTTCTTCGCTACAACAACCTGAGGGCTACCAACCAAGGCTGGATCCATCTCAGCTGCCAGACGATTAGCTTCCTCAATCAAAGTCGCAACAATTTCGCTCTCAGGCACAGTCTTGATAACTTCACCCTTCACAAAGATCTGGCCTTTACCATTTCCTGATGCAACACCAAGATCTGCTTCTCTAGCTTCACCAGGACCGTTGACCACACAACCCATAACTGCAACTCGAAGAGGAACAGTCATGTTTTCAAGTCCAGCTGTAACATCCTCAGCCAACTTATAAACATCAACCTGTGCTCTTCCACATGAAGGGCAAGAAACAATCTCAAACTTTCTAGGTCTAAGGTTCAAAGCTTCCAGAATCTTGGCACCAACTTTGATTTCTTCGACCGGAGGTGCAGACAGTGAAACACGTATCGTATCGCCAATTCCCTTACTCAAAAGAGCACCGAAAGCAACTGCAGACTTTATTGTTCCTTGGAAAGCTGGACCGGCTTCGGTAACACCAAGGTGCAGGGGCCAATCGCCTTGCTCAGCAAGTAACTCATAAGCACGAACCATGACAACTGGGTCATTGTGCTTTACAGAAATCTTGAAGTCGTGGAAGTCATGCTCTTCGAATAATGAAGCTTCCCAAACCGCAGATTCAACCAAAGCTTCAGCTGTTGGCTTGCCATATTTTTGCAGAAGTCTTGGATCAAGTGATCCTGCGTTTACGCCAATACGAATTGAAACTCCAGCATCTTTAGCTGCCTTGGCAATTTCCCCTACCTTGTCATCAAACTGACGAATGTTTCCAGGGTTTACTCGAACTGCTCCACAGCCTGCATCAATTGCTTGGAAAACATATTTAGGTTGGAAGTGGATATCAGCAATTACTGGGATCTGAGATTTTTTAGCAATGATTCGAAGTACATCTGCATCTTCTTGAGTTGGGCAGGCAACACGAACAATGTCACAGCCGGTGGCTGTTAGTTCTGCGATTTGCTGAAGAGTTCCGTTGATATCGGTGGTCTGAGTAGTTGTCATCGACTGAACCGAAATAGGAGAATCGCTTCCCACTCCAACGTTTCCAACCTTGATCTGACGAGTCTTACGTCTAGGAGTCAATACCGGTGGTGTATTTGGTAGCCCTAAATTGATTGCTGGCACTTGAAATCGCTTCTTCCTGATGCCTAAGCGGCATCGACACGAGACTAGTCTAAACGGCTCAGGGTTGCTGGGAGTTGAACCTAGATAGATACGGGATTCAAAATGTCTCTAAGAACTAGGACTATCGTGAGCGCAATTAGGAAGACAGCTACGAAGTAAGCCACTGGCATCATCTGCCCAGTGTCCACGGGTCTCTCCCATTTCTTCCCTCTTATCCGCCATATTCCGCGCTTGATTGACTCATAAACTGCTCCTGCGATATGGCCACCGTCTAGAGGAACTAATGGAACCATATTGAATACGAACAGCGCTACATTCAAAGACATCAGTAGCCCTAACTGCGAAAGCATTTTGTCTTCAAAGCTGATTTCAGCATTAGCTGCAATTTGTCCCGAGTACTGACCTAGACCAACAATTGAGATAGCGCCTTCTTGGCTGCGCGGAGAGCCAGGGGCTAGTTCAGAAACTGCTTGGCCTGCCTGCAGTGGTAGTTGAATAATCATGTTTCCAGTTGCAACCAGCATGGAACCTAATTCGTTTAGTGCAACTGCTGGGCTCCGTTGGAAACGTTCTGCCTCAAGATAAACACCTAAATATGGCCTTGCTGAACCATCCAAAGTCATTAGCACTGGATCAATTGAAAGAGTAAGTTCCGAACCAGTACGTTCAACTACGAGCTGAACGGTTCTTCCAACTGATTGATTGAGTTTCACTTCAACATCAGACCAAAGCTTTACAGGTTGGCCATCAAAACTGAGTATCTTGTCTCCTGCCAGCAATCCGGCTTTGCTCGAAGGAGATGCAGGAAGTGCTTCAGCACAATTTGGGTTTTCATCAGATGGAACACACGAGACGATATCTCTAACTGTTGATGTTCGCTCATAGGTTCCATATCCCGAAAAGAGCACGAGTGCTAGCACCACTGCAATTAGCAAATTAGCAAATGGGCCACCAAACATAATGATGAGCTTTTTCCATGGGGCGAGTTGATAGAAGGTTTTATCTTGATCTTCAGGCGCGATTTCTAACACTTCGGTTGGTTGAACGCTTGCAGTTATTTTCTGCCACCAATTTTTCTTAGCAGTTGCTGCCTGCGCTGGCGGGACCATACCAATCATCTGAATGTAGCCACCCAGTGGAATAGCTTTGATTCCGTACTCTGTATCCCCCCTCTTTCTAGAAAAGAGTGTCGGCCCAAA
>JAPLAJ010000075.1 GCA_026393335.1 Rhodoluna sp.
TACAAAATAGTCAAAGGCAAACGCTTGCCTTTCAAGAATCTTGCTGAATACAAGCTGGATAATCTAACCGAGCCACCATTGATTTGGGTTGATGAAGCATTCATCAAGAACTTGCCACTGGGACCTGCCATGGTTGTCAAGAAGCCAACCGATCCAAAACCTGGACCGGTTACTCAACCTAAGACATACACAATTGTGGCGGGGGATTCCCTGAGCATGATTGCCGCAAAATTCAAGACAACAGTTGCCAAGCTTATGGAATTGAATAACTTGGTGAACTCTGACCGCATAAGAATCGGTCAAATCCTCAAACTGCCTTAGCGTTTACGAAGATATGTAATTGGTCGTTTGCTAATTTGCTCTAGTTGCTTACGCTTAGGTTTCTTTGAATTCTCTTCGAGTAGCTCTTCAGGATCATGAGATTTCACAGCAAATACAATCAGCATCAACATCGCTGACTGAACTAAGAGTCTAGATTCGGTTATTCCTCGCACCAGTTGAGTAACAAGGATCAACAATGGCCATAAATATAGCGCATTTGAGTGGTGCACACCTAGACGCCAGGTTTTGATAAATGTTCGGGTCAGCAGTATGAGGAAGAGAATCAGGCCAACTGCTCCTAGCTGCAACCACATCTCAAGGTATGAGTTATGGGCTTGGAAATATTCAATGCCGTTGATCACAATCAAACCTGCAAAAGGTTCGACCCCTGGAACCCAAACACCAGTGAAGCCCAAACCTTCCAAAGGTCTTTGTGAGCCTAATTCAAAAACCGATCTCCAGATATCTGTGCGATGAGTCATGTCAGGGCTCTTACCTAGAAACTCAAACACGCTTCTTCTAAAAATCAGAACTAGAAAACCTGCTGCTCCTGAGATGGCCCATGCCACTCGGTAGTAACGGTGTCTAGTATCTCGGTCTTTACCTTCGGCAAGTAGCGAGACGATTGCAGCTAAGCCAACTGCTACCGAGGCAAAAACAATTCCAGCTGAGCCGGAGACAACGATGGTCACAAGGCTAAGTGCGATACTCAACACAGTAAGAACTTTGTTTGTCTTCTTGATGGCTAGCTCGACTAGGAAAGTAATCAAACCCATCAATGCCCAAGCACCCATGAAACTATTTCGTAGCAACAGATCATCGATGGTTCGGCCATCAGGTACCTGACCGATGTTCCTTATGCTCTGGAAGAGCTCTTCATTAACTCCCAAGATTGATGACTGGGCCATGAGAGATAAAACAGTTAGGAACAACTCGTAGCCAAGGGCTGCAAAGATGATTCCTCTAATTGTGTTGGCAAAGATACCAAGGATCTGTCGCCATGAAAACACAGCGGTGATGAACAACGCTGCTAGGACAACACCTATTTGAATAATGAAACTAGAAATTGTTTGGCTTGGATAGTTAGACCACAAAACCGAGCCGAGCATCAGGGCTACTAGAAGAGTGAGCTCGATTGGGATTTGACGGAAAACCCTTCTCCAATCGGCTTTGAAGAAGTAATAAGCAGATCCTGCTAAAGCAATGGCTGATAGCCCATACCAAGCTAGCCAAGCTGGAGTTAGATACAAATACTCTTGGGCAAAAAGAGCATCACCGAATACAACTAGGACTAAAGCCAGATAGGCGATAGCAAAAGCGCGCTTAGGCACCTGTGCAACAACTGGTTTACGGGCTTTTTTGCTAGTTACTGACATTTGTACTCAAGTCTAGGGTGGCTGATGGCTAGAGGTGTTTCCCCAAGATTAGGCTATTGGAATGCTCGTGAAACTGATGAATCAACCGATGGATTACGCCTGGGGTTCTATTGACCTAATCCCAGACTATTTCGGTGTGGCAGCTACCGGCAAGCCAATGGCAGAGATTTGGTTTGGTACCCATGATGGATCTCCTACGGAAGTTGTTGGTTCAAATAAGTCCTTGCATGCCACCCTTCTAGAACAAGGAAAATCAGGACGATTGCCTTTTCTTTTGAAGATTCTGGCTGCTGGAGCACCCCTATCTATTCAGGCACACCCCAATCCAGCACAGGCAGTAGAAGGTTTTGCTAGAGAAAATGCAGCAGGGATTCCAATTACTGCAGCCAACCGTAACTATAAAGATGACTTAGCTAAACCAGAGCTAATCGTTTCGCTAACTGAGCGCTTTGATGCTTTGGTGGGCTTTAGTTCTCCTGCTCTAATCAAAGAGAAGTTTGCTGAATTACAAGAAGTCAGCACCAGTTCTAACTTAAGTGAAGTTTTGAGTAGATGGATCAAATGGCTTGACGAGCAAGGGGGAGTTCGTAAGGTTTTCCTAGATGCTCTAACTTCAGCTGACTGCGATGAAGCTTTCATATCAGATTTGATTGATTCAGCTGAACAGTGTCCAGCTCTTGTTGACCTAGTAGTTCACCTTGCTGAACACCATGGTAAAGACCGAGGTATTGCAACAGCTCTACTAATGAATCACATGAGTCTAAATAGAGGCGAAGGTGTTTTTGTTCCTGCAGGAATGCCACACGCTTACCTATCAGGTTTAGGTGTTGAGGTCATGCTTGCTAGCGACAATGTTTTGCGTGGTGGTCTAACTCCAAAACACATCGATGTTGAAGAGCTCACTAAAGTTTTGGTTTTTGAAAGCACAGATCCACAACTAGTAAGAACCAAAACTCTTGCAGTTGGCTTTGAGAAGTTTGACCTACCAACACCAGAATTTGATTTCTATCGAGCTAGCGTCAGCTCAACTAATTTGCTCGCAGATCTAAATCTTCCAGGTGATGCAATTGTTTTATGCACTGAAGGTTCAGTGGCTCTAAGTAACAGCCAAGAAGAACGCCAGGTTCTCAATAACGGTGAGGCAGCCTTTATGGCTGGCGATGCCAGATCCTTTAGCCTTGCAGGCAACGGATCTGTATTTATCGCCGTTAGTTCGAAGTAGCCCTGTGGTGGCTTGAAACAATATCTACCAAAGTGTATTTAGCTTTCCAACCCAAGACATCATTGATTCTTGAAACATCAGCGCTCAAAGCTGCTGGATCACCTGGTCTTCTATCAACTAGGTCCACAGCAAAATCTTGACCAATAACTTTATGGATTGTGTCAATAACAGCGAGAACTGATGAGCCCTTTCCTGTGCCAACGTTAAAGATTGAGTGCTCTCTGTTCTCTTCATTCAAGTAGTCAAGAGCTGATATGTGGGCATCGGCTAAATCAAGTACGTGAATGTAGTCACGCACGCAACTACCATCAGGAGTAGGCCAGTCGGTTCCAAAAACTTGGATTGGCTGGTTGTTCTTGATTGCGTTAAATGCAATTGGAATTAGGTTTGCAACAGCGGTATCGGCAAGATCATCGAAACCTGCTCCAGCGACGTTGAAGTAACGCAGGCTGACAACCTTCAGACCCCAGGCCTTAGCGGCGTCAGCCATCATCCACTCACCAACAAGCTTGGTTTCACCGTATGGGTTGATTGGTCGAGCTAGATAATCTTCGTTGACCTGGTCAACATCAGGTGAGCCATAGGTTGCTGCGCTTGAAGAAAAGACCATGTGCATGACCTTTGACTCTCGCATTGCTGAAAGCAGGTTGGTCACCGAGTTGATGTTCTGCTGGTAGTAATACTCTGGACGGTCAACAGATTCACCAACCGACTTTCTAGCGGCCAGGTGAATAACGCCTTGGATTCCGTACTTTTTGAAAGCTTCAACTAACACGCTCTGAGCATCAGCTGCGGCTAGATCTAGTTGAACTAGGGGGGTTTGGCCCAAGCGGCTCTTTATGCCGCTGGTTAGGTCATCAAGGGCAATTGGTTCATGCCCTGCAGCGATTAGCTGCCTAATCACGTGCGAACCAATGTACCCGGCACCACCGGTAACTAATATCTTCATGGGTATAGGTTATCTGGGTTTGAGAGGCCAAATATCCCTAGAAATAGGCTAAAAACCGAATGTTAAGGCTTGGTAACACTTCTCGATTTGACCTATTGTCAACTTGACACCACAATACTTACAGCGTTGTAATTACAACTGTGCAATCTAGAAGCAACGCTTTGAAGATTTGAGAGGAACCGCATGTCCGAGAACGAGAACTTTGGCCAAGTACCAGAAGACTGGTTTAAGGACCCTTTCCTTCGGTCAATGTTGGGCGGCGATCTAAGTGCAGATCACAACCCGTTAGCTTGGCAGCGAGACGCTCTTTGTTCACAGACAGACCCTGAAGCTTTCTTCCCTGAAAAAGGTGGATCAACTAGAGATGCCAAGCGCATCTGTTCTGGTTGCGATGTTCAGAAGCAATGCCTGGACTATGCGCTAGCTAATGATGAAAGATTTGGTATCTGGGGCGGCCTAAGCGAGCGCGAACGTCGCAAGCTAAAGAAGCGCGCTTAGTCTAGGCACTGGCCACGCCATGAGTATGCGTGTGGTGGCGGTTGTTGTTAGCAATGACCAACCGCTCTATTTAGAAAAAAACTTAGAGGCTCTTGAAAAACAGAGTTTCAGAATTGAACGCACTCTAGTAGTAGACAGTTCAAAATCAACTGAAACAAATTCGATTTTAGATTCATTTGTAAATCAATCCAGCAAACATGCAGTGTTGGCCATACAGGAAAACGCAACCTTTGCTGAACTTTCAGCTCTTGCTATAAAACAAGCTTTAGAAGGTTTAGAGAATCTCGACGAGATAGCGATCTGGCTTGTTCATGATGACAGCCTTCCTGAAGTTCATGCTTTGGCAGAACTAGTAAGAGCTCTAGAACTCTCGCCACTTGTAGCAATAGCCTCACCCAAGCAGCTGGGTTTTGATAATCCAAAAATGATTGTTCAACAAGGTTTGACTGTTACCTCCACGCTAAAACCTTTTTCATTGGTCAATGATGAACTTGATCAGAAGCAGCATGACTGGATGAGTGATGTGTTGGCTGTGACCAGCAACGCGATGCTAATCAGAGCAAATGTTTGGGCAGAGCTAGGTGGCTTCTCTTTGGTGGCACCGGAGCTTGCAGCAGATGTGGATTTAGGAATTAGAACTCATCAGTTGGGTTATCGAGTAGTAGTTGTGCCAACTGCAAGAGTGCGTCACGCTGAACTTTCGTTACAAGGTCTACGAGATAAGAAGTGGCTCGGTGGCTCAGTTAAGTTTGCTATGGCAAAAGCTACTAACCATCTGCGCTTGGCACATTTTCCTTTGTTTGTATCTTTTCTTTATTGGCTAGCTCTTCCTCTGCTTTCAGTCTTTCAAGTAGCAACGTTGCTTCTAGTCAAAAGACCAGATCGGATTCTTTTCACATTAAGAGCAAACCTCTGGGCTTTTTTCACTGTTAGAGCAAGGCTGAGAGATAGGCATCGAGCAACACTCAAGTCGCTTAGACCCTTGTTTGCCACATCAACACAGATCAAATCGAGAACTCGTTTAGCCTTTGAGCTTGAAGAGCAAAAGACTAATTTGGCAAACTTCCAGGAAGCACCTGCCACTAGATCTAATGTGTTGCAAAGAAGCTTTGCCTCTAGTGGTGGCCTCTGGGTAATGCTCGGGCTTTTGTTTGTCTCTTTCAAATACTTTCCTTTGGGACAGGCTGCCATTGGTGGCTTTGCTCTGCCACTTAGTGATACTTGGCTGCAACTATTTGCCAACACCGGTGCTAGTTACCAGTTTGTAGGTTTAGGCATAGCTGCTCCTAGTGATCCGTTTAACTGGGTCTTACTCTTTATTGGGTCACTGACATTCTTTGCCCCGAATCTTGCCTTGTCGGCTGTGTTGTTTGTGGCAATGCCGTTGGCATATTTTGGAGCATGGCGGTTACTTTCCACAGTTACTCTTCGTAACTCGGTGAAGATTCCACTTGCTTTGATTTATGTTTTCTTCCCTGCATTTGTTTTGTCCCAGTCAGTCGGCAACTATCCAGCGGTGCTGTTCTCGATAACACTGCCTTGGCTTTTATTTGCACTAGCTCGAGCAGGACGTTTGGGTGTTACAAGTTCTATTAGGTCCAATGCTCAAACCTGGTCTTGGATTGCTGCTAGCTCGCTACTGTTTGCCGTAGCTGCGGCAAGTGCTCCTAGTGCACTGTTGATTCTTGTAGCGGTTGCAGTTACGTATGCGGTGTTATCGCGCGGCAGATTTGCCACAACAGCGTTTATAGTTTTGCCTGCTTCCGCTTTGCTGACTCCGTATCTTATTCATCAGGCACTAATCAATCAGAGCCCATTAGGGATATTCGCTGACCCAACAATCTCTTACCCAACTAAGCCTCAATCTGTTTTGCATTCAATAATCGGTAATGACCAACTACTTGGTTGGGCTGCTATTGGAATCCTTGCTATCGCTGCTTTTGCGCTGCTTTCTAAAGCTAAAGGAATATTTGGTCTAGGCATTTTGGCTCTATTGGCTTTAGTGAATCTAATCTTTACCCAGTCGATAGCTTTTACCGCAGGTGGCACAGGTTCAATCTTCTTGGATTCAACCAGCGCTGTGTTTGATAGCCCTGCGCCAACGGTAATGTTCTTGGGCCTGATAGCCCTTCTGGGAATTGGTATATGGCTTGATTCTCTAACTCGAATTGGTATTAGAAGAATCGTTGTTGGGTTGGCTGTTGCAGGCCTAATGCCTTTGGCAATCAGCTCTATAACCACTCCCACAGTAATTACATTCGGTGAGAGTAGAAACTTGCCTGCGATCTTCGAAGCCGAGTCAAAGGTAGGAAATGATTTGCGAATGCTGATTATCTCCAAACGAGGAGAATCAGAATTACAAGAATTCCGAGCAGAACTTATAAGACCTAATGGTTTGCGTTTAGATTCAATCTCCACCGCTTATAGAACAAGCCCGCAAAACATTTCCTCAGGTGCCGATGGCTCAGTCAAGAGTGTGATTTCTGAACTAGTTGGAAACCTAGTGTCAGCTAATGGCAAGGATCTAGTTCCTGCACTAAAAGAAGTTGGTATTGGCTATGTGTTGGTAACCAATAATGAAGGCAATGCAGATCTTGCCGTTAGTTTGAATTCAGTTACCGAGTTAGATCAGGTTGGAACCACTGAGTTTGGTCAACTTTGGCGAGTAAAAGCAAGTGAGAGCTTCGAGGTTCAAGATCAGCAGACATATTGGTCAATAACGAAATCGGTGCAGCTAGGAATACTCTTTGGTTTTATTCTTTTGGCTTTGCCAACTTCTCGTGGTCGTAAATCCAGGCGAGATGTTCAAGCGCTCAATGAAGATAGTTTTCAACTAGAGCAGGAGCAGCAATAATGTTGATTCGCGTTCTCCGCTTCGTGTTGGTATCCGGTGTTGCAACCGCTGTGATTGTCTTAGGTGCACCGCTTTCTATTTTGAGCACAGCAAAAGTTGAATCAAAGATTCATGAAGTAAGTGCAAAAGATCTTCAGATAACTTGCACCGGTCCAGCATTTATCGCAGGGGGTAAGAATCAAACCTCTGTTTCTTCATTCAGAAGAGTCGGTAGCGCTAGTTCATCAATTTCATATTCAGCGGTAAGTGGCACATCGCTCAAAGGCTATTCAGCTAAACCGATTACAGGGTTCGGGGTCAGGCAAGACATTTTCAAGAAACTTTCTAAGTTCACCTCTTATACAGTCCTAGATAAAACTGGTAAGAGTGCTCAAGGCTCGAGCCTACTTACCGCTAACCAGATTCAACTTGCTAACACCAAGAGCATCAGGGGGCTGATGGCAGCTCCTTGTCTTAGACCGCAAAGCGAATTCTGGCTAGTCGGTGGTTCAACGGCTATCGGTAGGGAAGCGCTCTTAGTGCTTACCAACCCAACCCCAATTGATTCAACTGTGGATCTGCAGATATTTACTGAGAATGGTAATTCAACTAGTGCAGGCCTATCGGGTATTGCTGTTCCTGCCAATGACACCACTGTTGTTCCACTCTCATCATTTGTGTTGAGAGCAGAATCCATAGTTGTGCACGTGGTTAGTAGAGGTGGTTCGATAACCGCTTTGATTCAACAAAAGGCTGTTCGAGGAAACAGTGCATCAGGTGCGGACTACATATCTCCTGCACCTGCGGCCAGCACGAGATCAATACTGCCTGGAATTTTAGTCAGAGGTTCAAAAGATAGTTCGAAGTTTAGAGCTAAGGCTGATAAGTACTCCGATGTTCAACAGTTACTCAGAGTATTTGTGCCGGGCAATAAAGATGCCACTATAACTTTCCAAGTTCTTGGCACAACCCAGGAAACTTTTGGAACTGTCTTATCTGTAACAGCTAGTGCTGGAAAGGTAACTGACTTTGAAATACCAGGTTTAGCTGATGGCGATTACTTTGGGATTTTGGATTCAGATGTGAAAGTGCTCTCGAGTGTGAGACTTGTCAGAAGTAAAACTATCCCTGGGGCGTATACAGATTTTGCTTGGATCAATGCGGCTGAGGCATTCAAAACAGCGAGATACATAGCTGTACCTAAATCTGGAATTAGTAAGTTATCGGTTACCAACCCAGCTGATAAACCAACTACTGTGTCGATCAGAATTGGCGGCACAACAGTCAAGAGAACAATTGGTGCTGGGGCTACTGAAGTAGTCAGAGCAACACCTGGCTTATCGATGGGCGTTATTCCTGAATCAGATGTTTATGCAAACTTGGTTATTGATGTTGATGGCCGTATCAGTGTGCTACCGCTACTAGATGACAAGAATATTTCAGGTCGTGTGGAAGTTAGTGTTCACTAACTTTAGTTTTCGTCATCTCCAAAGATGAGCTCCCAAGGTTCTTTACCAATAAGGGCAGCTGCTGCTTCAAAGACATGGTGTTCGATACGAACCCGCTCTTCAGTTGGGTTAGAACTCTGATTCAGGCGCAGGATTGGTAGTCGATAAATCACGATGGTTTTGGTTTCTTTTCTAACTGACCAACGCTTGACAAAAGTGGAATTGACTCCAAGAACAGGTGCATCCATAATTCGATGCTGCAGATCACCGAGTTCATCAGGCCAACGCTCTTTGAGGTATTCACAGGTGGAATTGACTATCGAGGCAAAGGTATCGAGCCCTGAGCCACCAGTTTTATACTGGGCACCAGATAGGGAATGGCGGATGCCACGACCGTGACGGTCTCTATCTCTTGGCTTTAGGGTCATGGGGACATTGTATTCTTTAGGTTGATAAATAGAAGGGGCTTTCATGGCTGTCAACTGGGACGCAATGGTCAAAACCTACGATGTTCGAGGTTTAGTAAACATTGATCTAACTGAAGAGGTTGTTGAAGCATTAGCTGCGGGATTTGTTGATGAGCTAGAGCTAGCTGGCAAATCTGTAGTTGTGGGTCATGACATGCGTGACTCTTCTCCTCTATTTGAACAAGCTTTTGCCAGAGGTGCTATGGCGCGTGGGGCAAACGTCATCTCTATCGGTCTCTGCTCCACAGATGAGTCTTACTTTGCTTCAGGCAACATGAACCTTGCTGCTGCTATGTTCACCGCTAGCCACAATCCAGCTTCTTATAACGGAATCAAGTTCTCTAGAGCAGGTGCTCGAGGAATTAGCTTAGATACTGGACTTGCCGCAATTAGAGATAGAGCAAAAGTATTCCTAGCCGATGGCATTGAAGAAGTTTCAACCCCAGGTTCTTATTCAAAACAAGATGTTCTAGTTGAGTATGCAACTTACCTTCGCACTCTTGTTGATCTAAGTAATGTCAAACCAATGCGAGTAGTTGTTGATGCAGCTAACGGTATGGGTGGACTTACCGTTCCTGCAGTTTTAGGAACAGCAGCTGGGCTTTCAAAGCTTCCTATTGAGATTATCGATATGTATTTCGAGTTGGATGGAACTTTCCCTAATCACGAAGCCAATCCGCTGGAGCCTAAGAACCTAGTTGATTTACAAAAGGCTGTTGTTGAGCACAAAGCAGATCTAGGTCTTGCCTTTGATGGTGATGCTGATCGTTGTTTTGTGATTGATGAGAATGGTAACCCGGTTACACCAAGTGCTGTTGCAGCAATGGTTGCTAAGCGTGAGATTGCTCGTGCAAGATCTCTTGATGCAAATGCTGATATCACTATTTTGTATAACCTGATCACATCTAGAGTTGTTGCCGAAGTTATCAAATCTGAAGGTGCTATTGGTGAACGCACCAAGGTCGGTCACTCTTTGATTAAGGACCGCATGGCAGCAACTAATGCCGCCTTCGGTGGAGAGCATTCAGCTCACTATTACTTCAAGAGCTTCTGGGGAGCAGATAACGGTATGTTGGCAGCGATGCATGTGCTTGCCGAGTTTGGTGCACAGCCTGAGAGCTTGAGCGCTATCTCTAAGCAATACAACCCTTACTTCCTATCAGGGGAAATCAACTCAACAGTTACCGATGTTCCTGCAGCTAAGGCAAGGATTGAAGAGGCCTTTGTTTCTAGGGCTGAGATTGACCACTTGGATGGGGTTACTCTCTCAGGCACTGACTCAGAAGGTCACTGGTGGTGGTTCAACGTGAGAGCTTCAAACACTGAACCTTTGCTTCGCCTAAACGTCGAAGCCAAGGCTGAAGCGACCATGGTGGCTATCAGGGATGAAGTTTTGGGGCTAATCCGTAGGTAACGATTTGGTTTCTTTTAGGGACCAATAAGGGCGATAATAGAGTCCATGACTTCAATGAGCAGCAAGACAACCACCGGTATCGAGCACAAGGTAGCAGATCTTGGGCTAGCTGATTATGGAAGACACCTAATCCGTTTAGCTGAAAACGAGATGCCAGGACTTATGGCACTGCGCGAACAGTTCGGTCCTATTCAACCTCTTCGTGGTGCTCGTATTGCAGGTTCACTGCACATGACCATTCAGACAGCTGTTCTTATTGAAACTCTGGTAGCTCTTGGAGCTAAAGTTCGTTGGGCTTCATGCAACATTTTCTCAACTCAAGATGAAGCTGCAGCTGCAGCTGTTGTTGGTCCGCATGGAAGCGTTCAGGTTCCATCCGGTGTTCCAATCTTTGCTTGGAAGGGCGAAAGCCTAGAAGAGTATTGGTGGGCAACTGAGCGTATCTTTGACTGGACTCAAGAAGCAATTGCTGAAGGTGCAGATTACATTGGTCCAAACATGATTCTTGACGATGGTGGCGATGCAACTCTTCTAGTTCACAAGGGCCGTGAGTTTGAACAAGCAGGATCTGTTCCACCAGCAGGTGTTGAAGATAACGAAGAGTATCGAGTAATCCTTGCTTTGCTTGCTGAGCAGTTCAAACTAAACAACGAACGCTTCACTCGTATTGCTAAAGATATCTATGGTGTGACAGAAGAAACCACAACTGGTGTGAAGCGTCTATACGAGATGTTCAAGCGTGGA
>JAPLAJ010000016.1 GCA_026393335.1 Rhodoluna sp.
AGCTGCTTCCAGAAGATACTTCTTGTTCTGATCTAGGCAGCCTTCATTCCAGTAATCAACAACAATTCCATTTACGTATAGAGCTGCAGTCATAACTTCAGGATCACCTTCGTTGGGTGCATAGCAGTCATAGAGAAGTGGGTAACCCTCCAGGGAAGTTTCAAGGTATTCATAAGGACCACCACTCTTACGTTGTTCGATGGAAGATAGCCAGGCTTGGTCCTTATCAATCTCTGGGGTGTAGTAGTTGACATCTGAGTAATGCACCTGCGGGCCAATACCGATAAAGGTTTCACCCATCCAATTTCCAACTGAATCTCCAGTGCACCAAAAAGTACTTGGGTCTATTCCTTCTTCAGACGGAGCTCCCCCTTCAGCCAATAAACCGTAGTCAGCTTGAAGTTGAGGAAGCCCACAACTTGTGGGCAAGGTAGCCTCTGGATAACTAGTCATCTGGTAAGCAAAGTACCCAGCTACCACGAGGAGCACAGAAGCAATCACTATGAGGATTGCTCTCGAGCGCTTAGGGGAGTTTGCTTTAGGGCTTGCTTGATTGTCTTGTGGCTCCATTGACTCACCTTTACTTTTGTCGGTAGAAACACTTTGAGTTTACCTTTGCATGCCTAGACATAGACTTGATGCCATGGACGCGATAAGAGTTTCTGAGGGGTGCTCGCGCCTTGTCGCACGCGTTAGCGATGCATATCCTTTCGTTCAGGTCAGTAAATCCCTTTCAAACAAGCGTGTAGAGATAGTTGCCCCAACAGGTGCTCAACCTTGGATCTTGAGTGCTGTTGCTGAATTGCGTCAATCCAAGAAACTATCGCAGCAAGCACTAATTGTTGTTAGCTCAGGTCGTGAAGCCGAAGATCTGGTCGAGTTTCTAAATACCACCAACCCAGATGCTGAAGTCCTAGAGTTTGTCTCTTGGGAAACATTGCCACACGAAAGACTCTCTCCTTCGGCTGAAACTGTTGGTCGAAGACTCAAGACTTTACATAGGCTCAATGAACTAAACAAACAGAAGAGCACTAAGCAGGTCTTTGTTGTTGCATCCATTAGGTCTGCTTTGCAGCCAGTAGTTCTAGGGCTAGCTGACTACCCACCTCTTGAGCTGAAGGTAAGTGGAGAGTATCTACTTCCTGAGTTGACTTTGAAGTTAGTGGAGATTGCATATCAAAGAGTTGACATGGTTACTAAGCGCGGAGAGTTCGCTGTTCGTGGTGGAATTCTAGACATCTTCCCAACTACCTCAACCCATGCCATCAGACTTGAGTTCTTTGGCGATGAGTTAGAGCAGATGAGAGAGTTCAGCGTAGCTGACCAAAGATCTTTAGATGGCAGACCAGTAGAACTAGTTATCTACCCAGCTAGAGAAATCATCATAACTCCAGATGTCGCCCTAAGAGCTCGAGAGATGGAACATGAGTTCCCTAATCTTTCAACCATGCTTGCCAAGATTGGTCAGGGCATACCGGTTGACGGTATGGAATCTTTAGCTCCGGCATTGGTGGGCTCATTAGGCCAGATCTCCGACTACTTGGCTAAAGATGCTTATGTCGTTCTCTTATCTCCAGAGAAGTCAATGGCAAGGGCAGCGAACCTCATTGAAACAAATGAGGAGTTCTTACACGCAGCCTGGGATGCAGCTTTAGAAGGAGCAAAAGCTCCTATTGATCTAAGTGCTGGTGGATTCAAGACTCTGCAAGATTTCACCACGGCACTAGATGATAGGCAACTAATTAGCATCTCTGCTTTCTTAGCTGATGAAACTCAACAGATTCAACTAAACCTCCTAGAGATACCTAACTTCAGGGGACTAGATGTTGAACCCATTGACTATATAGCTGACCAGTTAGCTCAAGGCC
>JAPLAJ010000026.1:0-1098 GCA_026393335.1 Rhodoluna sp.
TGGGTCTAACCACCAGTCATAGATGCCTGCTAGAGCAAGCATGCCCTGATCTCCTGCGTTGATGTAATAAGGCTGTTTAGAGCCGTCTTCTTTGATTTGCCATTCGTAATAGCCAGATACTGGCATTACACAGTGTTGTCTTAGCACTGCATTTCTAAAGGTTGGTTTCTGAAGAACTGTTTCTATCCTTGCGTTGTTATGGAGGGGAGTGTTAGCAGGTCCCTGAGAGTTCTTAGGTATAAGACCCCATCTAGCTGCATGTAGTTGTCTTCTAAGTTCTCCAGCATGTTCACCTTCGTTGTCCTTTAGTACGCGGTCAACAATTATTGATGCTGGAAGTGATGGTGGGTTGTTATAGGTAATGCCTGGTTGTTCGCCAATGACATCATCTATGTCAAATAAAGTAACTAGTTCGCCGATAGATCTAGCAACAACTGTTCTGCCACACATTACAGTCTCTGTTCAAGTCTTGGGTAATGTTCTTCATACATTGATTCAGAAAATTCCTTTGCTGTCGAAACGTATCCCGCAACGAAGGCAATAAAGCCCATTTGTGACGCGCAAGTTCCACTTATCAACCATTTTCTGCTGCTTGGAATTATCAACATTGTTGGTTAGCGCTTTGCGCTTGGACCTTCGATGCAAGAAAACAGGGATAATTAAAGCAAACACGACGCATGTCAAAGCTTGGGGAATTAAGGATTGAATGTCACTTCCTGAGGTCCAAGACAGTATCAGAATGAGGGTGTAAAGTAGAGCAAATGGAACGACCATAACCATGCAAACCATGAATGCCTCGTGATAAGTGTTACTAGGTTTGGGAATGTGCTTGAAATCGCTTAGTCGGAAGGCTAGCAAAGTTTGAGATTCTTTAGAACCTTTCAAAGTTGTTTGTTCGGATACTATCGCCTGAGCTGACCTCACTTGATTTGATTGCATACAGTCCGGGCATTTCATTTAGTTGCATTCCCTTTCACTACTTAAAAGCCTGAGATGTGGTTTAGAGGTTAGGTCTTTTCATCTCTGCTTCACGAAGTTTTGCAGCTCTAGCTTTAGCTTTCTCAGCATCTTCGATCATTGCGTTAGCTGATTTGTCTA
>JAPLAJ010000026.1:1130-2676 GCA_026393335.1 Rhodoluna sp.
AATTGGTTTACAGCCTCTGATGCTCCTCGTGCAAACCAACCAATGCCGAGATAAATACCTGCCCATACAGCACATGCTCCTGCTGTCCAAGAGATAAAGGTTCGATATGTCATCTTGGTCATACCTGCTGTTACAGGAACTACTGAATGCAATACAGGTAAGAACCTAGACATTGCTATGGCCAGTCCACCTCTTGATTCAACGAAGGTGTCTGCTTTATGCCAAGTAGTAGGAGATATTCTTTGTCCTAGCTTGCTTGATCTGATTCTTGCTCCGAATACTCTGCCAATCCAGAAGCCAAGAGATTCACCAGCAAATGATCCAAGCATTACTGCTATAAAGAGCCAGGTGTAATCACCCCAGTCTTGAATCAGGGTTCCAGCAGCAAGAACAACTGTGTCGCCAGGAATGATGAGCCCAATGAAGATGCTGGTCTCTAACATGATTGCAAAACCAGCAATGATGTTTCTCCAGAGCGGGTCGAAGGTCTGAACGCTCTGGTTCAGCCAATCAATGAAATCAGTCATGCACTAATCTTGGCATGGAGTTTTTGCTTTACGGCAGTGTTGTTGCCAGAAGCTTTAGGCGTTTCTCAAATGAGTCCACATGGTTACCTTGAGCAAAATCATCACTAACTCCAAGCCAGCTCTTAACCACTCTTATTCCTTGCAGTGATGAGAGCAACCAGAGTTCAAGCCCAATTAGTTCTTCAGGTCTTCTGTGTTCCAACATTGTGTGAAAACCCATGGATTGAGCTATCTGAAATATCTCGTGTCTGGTAACTGATTCAAGCCAAGGTATTTCATTACTAGGAGCACAAAGAACATCTCCTCGCCACCAGACCAGAGAAGAGAGCGAACCTTCGCTTATTTCTTTGTGTTCATTCAGTAGCACTGCTTCATCGGCACCTTGAGCCTGAGCAAGAGCTCTTAGTTCATAGCCAAGAGATAGTTCAGGGCCTTTAACTGTTAGATCCTTGCGAGGATCAGGGTAGGGGTAGGTCCAAAGTGTTGCAGGTCCTAGTTGCTCAGGAGCAACACGCAATGTGAAGACTAAGACTGCTTTTTCAGCGTCTTGAACTTCGATTCTTGGGAAGTATCTACCCGCCTTTGGAATTAGTGATAGTGCTTGAGAGAGAAAGGCTTCGAACTGGTTTCTAAGCTCTGGAACTTTGAGATCTAGGCCCCTTAGAAACCGATCTAAATGCAGTTGAAAACTACGCACTTTGCCATCTTGGACTAGGAATGAGTCTGCAACTAATACTTTGCGGTGGCTCTCCTTAGGGATAAGAGAGCCTTCCTGAAAGATGTATGTCTGCATGGCTCTAATCTATAGATAGTTAGTTTCTTATCTCTGAAAGTTAGGTAAATCCATTGCGTCTTTATTGCGCTAAATTGCCTAGCCGGGTGAGCATGCCGGATGCCTTTATAACCCTGCACTCAAATGACGCATATGCCTTTCTTTTTGATAGAGAGCAGAACCTAACCAATCGTTTCTCTGTCATGGGAGCTGCCAGCAGAGTAGTTACTGAAAGTGAGCTTTCAGA
>JAPLAJ010000147.1 GCA_026393335.1 Rhodoluna sp.
AGGTACCGGTAATCGATAGAAAGCCCTAATAATTGGCGGAGCAGCAATAAAGAGAACAATCAAAGCCTTGACTACACCCAGCACCTCAGGAGAAACACCGGCTACCTGCATAGTTGCAGATCCTGCCTTGAAAGCGCCGAAGAGCATGCCAGCCATCACCACACCACCGGCCCTTGATCCACCTAAAAGCGCTACTGTGATGGCATCAAAGCCAATACCGGCTTCGATGCTGGTTGTAAGCCCACCATCAACACTTAGACCCTGGTTAGCTGCTGCCAGACCAGAGAAGCCTGCTGAAATAGCTAGAGCCCAGATGAATGTGGTTTCGACCTTGATACCGGCTGCTCTAGCCGCTGATGGGTTGTGACCGACCATACGGAATCTAAATCCGAAGGTCGATTTCTCCATGAGCCACCAGTAAAGAACAACAGATAAAATCGCAAAGATAAGACCGTAGTGCACTTGGAAGTCTGGACCGAACAACAAACCAAGTCGTGCAGTGCCATCTGGGTTATCAGACTTTGGAGTGCCACCACCGTTTTCTTCAAGCAAAAGGTTCGGCTGTCTTAAAAGATATGTGAACAAAGAAAGTGCCACATAGTTCATCATGATTGTCACGATAACTTCGTGGGCACCGGTTCTAGCTTTTAGAACACCAACTATCATTCCCCAGATCATTGCACAAACAACAGCTGCAAAAACAGCAGCAAGCATGTGAATAATGATTGGCATTTGGAGACGAGTTGAAACAAATGTTGCACCAGCTAAACCAACCATCATTTGACCGGTAGCACCGATGTTGAAAAGTCCTACGCGGAAAGTTAGAGCGACACCAAGACCTGCCATGATTAGCGGTGCTGCGAATCGAAGAGTTTCAGTGAATGGACGAATAGCAGCTGTGAAGTTATCTGCACCAAAGTTGATTATCGAACCAGAGAACAGCGCTCCATAACCATCTTGAACTGTCCACCACACCATTGAAAGTGCGTAGTTAGGATCTGCCCCAAATTCTTCAAAAGCTTTAATTACATTGTTGTCAAAGACAACCATGAATACGCCACCGATGATGAATCCAAGCAATACTGAAAGCGCAATGCGAACCGGGTCACCCGACATGATTTCATGCAGGACAGTAGTTGCCTTATCTTGAGCTGGCTTCTGAGCCATTACTTCTTTTTTCTTACTCATGCTGCAATACCTGCCATCATCTTTCCAAGTTTTTCTCGTGTTGTTTTAGCATCAACGATTCCAACAATTCGGCCTCGATACATAACAGCGATACGGTCGGCAAGCGCGAGAACTTCATCTAGTTCAGTGGAGATAATCACTACTGTCTTACCTGCATCTCTAGAGGCAACAATCTGCTCGTGAATGAACTCGATTGAACCCACATCAACACCACGGGTTGGTTGAGAGGCAATCAAAACTCGAAGGTCTCTGCTCATCTCTCTGGCCACCACCACCTTCTGCTGGTTACCACCAGATAACTGCTTGGCTAAGGTGTCCGCTGAAGGGGTCCTGATATCAAAATCCTTGATTAGCTTCTCTGCAATTTCATCTCTTTTAGCGAAGTCAATTTGCATGCCATTAGCAAAAGGCTTTCCGAATGACCCGTCTAACATCAGGTTCTCAGCGATAGTGAACTGCCCTACCAAACCGTCTTTCTTGCGGTCTTCAGGAATGTAGCCGACTCCTGCCTCAAGCACCTGTCTAACGTTGCTCTTAGTTAGATCTTGACCGGCAACCTGGATGCTTCCGCTATGGATTTTGCGTAGACCTAGAATCGCTTCAGCAAGTTCTGTCTGACCATTGCCCTGAACCCCAGCAATAGCGAGAATCTCACCATCGTGGACACTGAAGCTAATGCCATTAACCATCTGCTGATTGCGATCATCTAAAACAGTTAGGTCTTTCACAACAAGAGTCTCAGCTCCGACCTTGGCTGCCTTCTTCTTGGTATCTAGGTCAACTTCACGGCCAACCATGAGAGAGGCTAGTTCTCCAGCAGTGGTCTTAGGGCTAACCTCGGAGACCACTTTTCCTTGACGAATAACAATGATGCGGTCAGCTACCTGCTGCACTTCACGGAGTTTGTGGGTAATAAAGATGATGGAGGTTCCGTTTTTACTTAGATCTCTCATGATTGCCATCAGCTCGTCAGTCTCCTGCGGAGTTAGCACTGCTGTTGGTTCATCGAGAACAAGAATCTTTGCATCTCTAGCAAGGGACTTAATAATCTCTACTCGCTGCTGGGCACCTACCGGTAAATCTTGAATCTTTGCATCAGGGTCGATTTCGAAACCAAATCGGTCAGAGATTTCTTTCACAAGTTTGCGGGCAGCGTTTAGATCTAGATTTCCTGCCTTGCCAGTTGGTTCATGTCCTAGAACTACGTTTTCTGCAACGGTGAACACCGGAATCAACATAAAGTGTTGGTGCACCATGCCAATACCAGCAGCCATGGCATCGCCTGGGCCAGCAAATTTCTGTTCTTTGTCATCTATGAGAATCTGGCCTTCATCAGGCTGGAGCAATCCATAGAGAACGTTCATAAGTGTGGATTTACCAGCACCGTTTTCACCTAGCAGGCTAAGGATCTCTCCTGGCTTTAGGGTCAAGCTGATGCTGTCGTTGGCCACTAAGGTACCGAAGCGTTTGGTGATGTTTCTAAGTTCTAGCTTCATGGCAGGTACAGGCTCCTTCGCATTTCCTTTTTACTAATCTACCCCAAGTTTTAGGGGACAGATTAAAGCAGAACTGCCGAGGCCTAAGCCTCGGCAGTTCCTAAGTTACTTATCTAGTAATTAGCTAAGTGGGTTGATTGAGCCATCGATAATGCCAGCCTTTAGTTCAGCAAGCTTTGTCTTTAGCGCATCGTCAAAGAACTCTGTCTCTGAGATGTCAGTTCCCGCGTTAGCCAAGGTACCTGTGTAAGCGTTGTCGCCACCACCAGCAAAAGCTTCCTTGTCAACTGCAAGAGCCTTTACGATGTCGTAAACAGCTGAGCCCATTCTCTTCTCAATTGAGGTAAGAGTGAAAGGTGCATACTCTGGGCTAGTAACGCTGATGTTCTTGTCAACACCGATCATCTTGGCGTCAACGCCAGACTCATCGATAGCTTCCTTTAGAGCACCGAACTGGTCGCCACCAACAGGAACGATGACGTCAGCGCCGGCTGCAAGCATACCTGCGGCAATTGTCTTTCCTTCTGGAGCGTTAGGTGCGAATCCACCAATGAAGTCACCCTGCTGAGCAACTGCATCCCAACCAAGAACGGTCACTGGTGTGCCAGTCTCAGCTTCGTATGCCTTAGCACCGTAGTAGAAACCATCCATGAATGCGGTAACTGCACCGATCTGAAGACCACCGTAAACACCTACAACCTTGCTTGTTGAGTAGTACGCAGCTGCATAACCAGCTAGGTATGAAGACTCAGCCATGTTGTAACCAACTGGCTTTAGGTTTGTAGCTCCGTTTGACCAACCATCGATTGTTACGAAGTTAACTTCTGGGTTTGCCTCTGCTGCAGCGTTAACTGCGTCAACTAGGTTGAAACCAACAGCGAAGATAACGTCACACTCAGCCGCAACCATCGCGTCTAGGTTTGGAGCGAAATCTTCAGAAGAGTTTGATTCAGCTGAGTTTAGAGTTACACCGAACTCTGATTCAGCCTTCTTCATTCCATCCATTACTGATTCGTTGAATGACTTGTCTGCCCATGAACCTTCGTCAGAAACACCACATTCGGTGAATCCTGCGCCTGGCTTTGGTGATGCACAGCCTGAAAGAACTAGCAAGCTGGCTGCTGCCATTGCTACTCCTGCTACGGCTTTACGTGAAACTTTGTTCACTTGTATCCTCCTGATTATTTAGGCTGGTGCCAATCACCAACCACACACATCTAGACACTACTAGCCCCCAAGGACACTTTTTGTCACTAACACAAGGTATTTACCTAGGCGTTACAATTCAACGATTCGAGGACAAAATCAGTTGCTGCTCATAAGCAGCAAGGGCCTCCAAAAGAGCCCCCTCAACAGAATCTGGCTGGTTGATCCTCAGTTCCACGGTCTTGAACTTTAGAGCGCCTGGCTTCCTATATAAAGGCTCAGATGCAAACTCCCGATTAAGCAGGCTCGAAACAGCACTGAGGACATATTTACTGGTGTTTCTCTCAAGCGAGGCTGGCACATTTGCATCAAACACCAAGCCACCATTACCCAGATCTATATCTGCACCAATTACAAATGGGCCTTCGTTGGTATCCAAGGTCAAACCTTGCCAGATGCTTCGACCCCCAAAGACTGCC
>JAPLAJ010000002.1 GCA_026393335.1 Rhodoluna sp.
GTTATTGATTTCTGGGAAAGAAGATATGACGTCCTGGTTGCAACAACCATCATTGAAGCTGGAATAGATATTCCTAATGCCAATACTTTGATTGTTGATAGGTCTGAGAACTTTGGTTTATCTCAACTTCATCAAATAAGAGGAAGAGTTGGTAGATCTAGAGAGCGTGCTCACGCGTACTTCCTCTATTCACCAGATAAGCCTTTATCGCCATTTGCATTAGACAGACTCTCAACCATTGCCGCTAACAATGAACTAGGTTCAGGCATGCAGGTAGCACTCAAAGACCTAGAGATACGTGGAGCAGGAAATCTTCTAGGGGGAGAGCAATCAGGTCACATTGCAGGAGTGGGCTTTGATCTATACCTTCGCATGATTGGTGAAGCAGTAGATGAGTTCAAGGGCGTAAAGCATGAATCTCCAGCAGAACTAAAACTAGAGATACCAATCGATGCACATATCCCAATCGAATATGTTGATTCAGAGCGACTAAGACTTGAGGCCTATCACAAGCTCTCTGCAGCTAGTGGTGAGTTAGGAACCAGAGCCCAACTAGATGCAATCTTCCAAGAACTTGAAGATAGATATGGAAAAGCTCCACAGTCAGTAAAGAACTTGATTGATGTAACCGAGTTGAGACAACAGTGCAACAGGCTGAATCTGAAAGATGTGATGATGATCGGCAATCAGTTCAAGCTAACCCCAGTTGAATTAACCGAAGCTCACCAGATTCAACTAAGCCATGTTTATCCAGGACTTAGATATCTAGCTTCTGCGAAGCAATTATCTGTGCCAGCACCTAAAGACTCTCAAGGAGAAATCCTCGAAGACAGAGCGCTAATTGATTGGGCTTGGGTTTTCTTAGCGCAAGTATTTACTTCGAAAGAATCTCAATAGTCAAACCAAGGCTAGACAAAAGCTTCACTTGAGTTGAGAGCGTAGGGTTTGATTTAGCCTGTTCAATGTGGCAAATGTCACGGGTGCTAACACCCACTAGTTTTGCTAATGCACGTTGTGACATGTTCAGAGCATTTCTTTGGGTTTTCACCGCTTCAGCGAGAGATTGTCTATGATTTCTTTCTTCGAAGGCCAGTGTTAGAACTCTGTTGAACTCATGATCTTCTGGTTTCCAGTCAGCCATTAGCAACTGGTCGTGTTGCTCTTGGGTCAATACCACAAGTGAATCCTCTGTTTTCATATATGAAATCATTTACTTTTCTCTCCTAATTGTCAATAGCAGAGCCCTTGCTTTATTGATGGCAAGATTTTGGGCTCTCCCGCCACCGTCCTTGAGCTTGTTGTAGCAGCCCAGAAGAAAAATTCCATCTTCTTCGAAGGAGAAGAAAACTCTAACGAGTACCGACCTGTATACCAGGGCTGCAGAGATTGTTACGTCAACGGACTTCAAAACGCTCTTTAAATTCCGACCAATTCTGAACTCCCATAAACCATGGCCTAAAGGTTTGACTAAACTGCCACTTGCCAGTTTCATTCCATCTTTCAAAAGAACTTCAAGCACCATCATTCGAACCAGAACCTGAACTTCTTTAGGCAGATCTTTTTCCTGCCTTAGATATTCCATGCTGTACTGAGGCGAAGCACTTGAAGACATTCGAACACAGTAAGTGAATCCACATAAGTCTGCTCAACTTTTCCACAAGCGACTAGGAGATTAGAAAAACCCCAAGCCCTTTAGAGCTTGGGGTTTTCTGCAAAGATTTTTACTTCTTTAGAAGCAATCTTCCCTGAGCATCTGGAACCTTGTTCATGATGATCAAGATGAAGTCGATTAGAGCCCAAACTCCGCAGCCACCAACGGTTAGAAGCTTGGCGATACCAAGGCCAACCTGACCTAGGTAGAAGCGGTCTACACCTAGGTAGCCTACGAAGAAGCTTAGAAGTACTGCAGTTAGCCAGTCACGTTGTGGAGGCACTGGAGTTGTTGACATGTAGTTTTCCTTTCAAGAAATGGAACTGACGTTCCTGTACGACAATACTTGTTGTTGCTAGTTATTCTTGGAGTAGGGAAGGAGCGTTAGTTGAACGTTATAAAGTCAAACTTTGTAAAGCAGTACGGTTTACTGGGTGCTCTTGGTCTCTCTTACCTAGCTCTCTCAGCACTGGGGTTTGGCTTTCGTTGCCCAATACATGCATTGACTGGTTTCTACTGCCCAGGTTGCGGTATCACCAGAGCAGTAAGAGCACTCCTAAACGGAGATCTTCCACTTGCTTTTCATAACAACTCTTTACTTCTAGCTGCACCGGCTCTTATGGGCGTTGGTGTTTTGTTGAGTAAGTATCCGAAAAATAGAATGTGGCTTTATCTGTTCTTGACGCTATTGGTGATAGTGGTCATCACATTCACGGTCTTGAGAAACCAACCTGGCTCTCAATTAGCTCCGCTATAAGTCAAACAGTCGAGATCTCCATTTTGAGACCAAGAGCTGAAAGGATCTTTACTTGGGTAGCGAGAGTCGGATTGGATTTAGCTTGCTCGATATGACAAACCTCACGTTGGCTTATGCCCACAACTTTGGCAAGTTTTCTTTGCGAGATGCCGAGCTCCAATCTCCTAGTTTTGACCGCTTCACCTAAGCGGTAGCGCTCATCTCTCAGGGCGATCGCAACCTGCCATTGCTGATGGTATTCCTTAACTTCCTTGGGCCATGCAGCAATGATTGGAGCCCAAAGCGCATCATGTTCGCTGAGTTCAGGTTTGTTTTGTGCTTCCATAAAAGTAATCATCTAGTCTCCTTGTTTGAAAGTCAATAGGGACTCACGAGCTTTTTGAATCGCCTCGTTTTGTCTCTTGCCGGCACCAAAACGTTTCTTTTCATAAAAACCATGAATGATTATTTGGTTGCTTTGAAAGTTACAGAAAACGCGAAAAAGCACTTTTGTAAATGGGATCGGGTCAAAACAAAGAGCCTCAGCCTTTGACTCAACTGCCCTGGAACTAGGACCAATTCGAAACTCCCACAGGGATGAGCCTAAATACCTAAGCCACGTTGATTTAGCTAGCCTCAAGCCATGCCTGCGGAGAATTTGTTCTAACGCCAGCATCAAAACAGCCTGATGATTTTGATTAAGATTTTTCACTTGTTTTGCGAATGCCGCTGGATTTGCATATCGAAGTTCAAACTCTGGCGGTGATGGCGGCATTGGCTAACAATACAAAGGCGCTGGTTTTCATGCTCGATTTCTCCACAGGCCAACAAGACTCCTAAGCACCACTTCTCTGGCAAACTAGCACCATGAGCGAACTAGACAAACTAATCCAAACAGCCAACAAACTTAGATCTCCTGGAGGATGTCCTTGGGATGCTGAACAAACCCATGAGTCTCTAGTTCAATACCTTTTAGAAGACCATGAGTCTCTAGTTCAATACCTTTTAGAAGAAACCTATGAGCTTATAGATGCCATTGAGTCAGGCACTAGAGAAGATGTCTTAGAAGAACTAGGCGATGTTTTATACCAGGTGGTCTTCCACTCAGATCTAGCTCAAACAGGATCACTCGGAACTCCTTTCAACATCGAAGATGTTGCCAAGCTAGCCAGAGAAAAGATGGAGGGTAGACACCCTCACGTCTTTGGCACCCCTGAAGAACTAGAGAAATATAAAGCCAAAACAGGTGATGATGTAATGCTCAACTGGGATAACCACAAACAGAAGGAGAAACCAGAACGAGCTTCAGTTCTAGATGGCATCCCTCAAGCACTGCCTGCTCTAGCCCTAGCCATCAAAGTAATCGGTAAAGCCCACA
>JAPLAJ010000053.1 GCA_026393335.1 Rhodoluna sp.
TCATTGCTCCACCTGTATACCTATGGCAGAGCAAGAGATTTGAACATCTAATGGATACCTCACGACAACTATCAGCTTGGTTGTGCCTGCGAGATCTTGACCACGCTGCTCCGTATCTAGGTCAATTACTAAAGAGCTTCCGCTTTTCGAGTCTTGGACAGTCGCAGACAAGACTTTTGCAGCCACTCCCCCCTCTGGAGCCGACGTCTCAAACCCATCTCCTAGCCATATACGAGCATTGATTTGAAGTTTGTATGTCTTTTCAGGGTCAAAGCTGCCAACAGGAGTGAAGGCAAATTCGCCTTGGCAGTAATCTACTTTCTTTTCAGTGATTCTTGGAATTCCGCTGACTTTGAATTTGACTGCCTTGGAACCTGTTGAACCAGGACCAGGGCCTGGTCCTGGACCTGGTCCTGGACCTGGTCCTGGCGGCAAGACAACTCCGCCCGTTACACCTAAGCCTTCGACTAGCTTTCCTAACAGTTCTGCTGCCTCCAAGGGTATTTCATCCTCCGTGACTGGCATTAACGCGTTGTTTGAGAGTTTGTTAAAAACGTCAAGTAGCTTGTCTTTCAATTGACGAACAGGATCTCCACTTCCTCTCGGCAAACTTAAAGCCGAAGAGTGCCAGTCGTCGTGTGTGGCATTTTCTGAAGCTCTAAAAAGTTGCTCGTAGTCCTGACTTGCTACGAAAACACCTTGAACTACGGTTCCATCGCTAGGCTTTGCCACAGGGAGGTATCTGACAATAGTCTTCGCTCCTCTCATCAGAGCGACACTGTTTTCGGGGGTAAAGCCAAGCCTCCAGTTTTGTTCTGACTTGTCTTCTGATAACTCATTTTGATCTGCCAACGAATTCACCCACCGAAGATTACCCAGAATCTTTCTCTCGACACTAAAATCTTTAAGATTTGCCAAAGACCCCCTGAATTGAAGTTGCTCCTCAAATATCTGCCTACCTTTTGAGGCATTTATATAGGCCAGCACGAAGTTGCGGACTGGGGAGTCACTCGATAGGGGGTCTGGTATAGGAACTTCAGTTTCCATTGAACTCACAGTGAGGTTAGCGCTTTTGGCCCCATCTTCGTTAAGCAGAAGGTGCGGCCATGAATTTATGAGAAGTGCGTCAGCAATTTCCTTCATTTCTGCTTCAACATCATCAAACTCAGGATCAAGAATTGCAATTACAGTTCCGGTTTTACCATCTAGATAATCGGAAATGCCGAATGCCGAGGCGGCCTCTATAGCGTCATCATCTTCAAACGCTGCGATAGAGTTCGACCCCTCTAAACTACTTGTCTTTCCCCACCAGTGCTTGCCTGTAAATCTAAGTCCATTATTGTCGAACGGAGATGAAACCGACATACCCATGAATATTCGAGAAATTTTGTCTTCGTGCTTGAACGCACTGTAGACAAAAATAGTTCTGTGGGCACTGGCTTGAAAAAGGACATTACGCCCAATTCCGAAGGTTCCACCCCCTACCGTTTTCTTTTGCAGCTGACCTGTGAAATAAAAGAAATTGTTGAAATTTGATTGTTCTACGTTGGCAAGACGTGGATCTCTTGAACCTGTCAGTCCATTTGTGTTTGAGTCAACAACGAGAAGAATGTTTTTGACTTTGGTGTCTTTACTTATGCCTAAATTTGTGTCTGAATTGAATGCACCTTCTTGAGAAAATGTCTTTTTTAGAAAACTGATAGCGCCTTGAGGGGCCTGTACCAGTCTTATTTGAAAATCTATTGCTTCGTTAGCATGAAGTCTTTGGTCATTTGAGTTTTGGAAGGTTTCACGCGCAAACACAGACCATTTGCTCAAGGAACCTCCGGACTTGAGCACTTTGCGACTTAAGTCAGAATCTACCGCGCCGTAAGGGCTAACAGGCTCAGACACACATCCAGCAAAATCAGTCAAAGGTGACAACTTCCTGTGGCGACAAAACTTCTGAAGATACACAAAGACTGTCTTGGTCTGTCAGATTGAGCGTATATTGCATATTAGTAATTTTGCTAGAAACTTTATCCCCCAATGTTGATTGACTCACGACCGGAAAATGACTGTCTACTTCATATTTTCTGCAAGCAATGACCTTAAACTCGTAGTCACTAAACCAATTTGGCATTTCGCCTAAGGCAGGCCAATGTGATCCGAGTTTAGACTGAACTTTAGCCTTGCTAAGGCCAATCTGTTCTAAGCGATTCAGTATTTTTGATAAGGAATCCCCATCGGCTGACCATTCAAGTTGATAGTGGACCAAGAACAAAGTAGTACCTATCGAATGGGCAAGCTGATTCAGACCATGTACCGTGCAATAAACACCAGAAGTTCTGGTGGACGCCTTTACCTCAAATGCCTGCGTCTCAAATTCAAAATCATGCCTGGCTTTTTCTTGGCCGAACCAAGACTCATACGCCTTAGATCCGTTCTTTCCATAGAGAGCTTCTAGGGTGAGAAGTTCACCAATCATTCCAATTTTCTCGCTGGCAGAAGATTCAACCACCGAAATTGCCTCCAGTATTTGCCTCCAATGTGCAACTTGGTCGCTGACCACAGAGACTAGATTCTCTGTATCTGGGACTATTTTGCTGTCGAGCTTCCCACAAATGTCTAAGCTCATAGCGGCGAAAAGCTTGTCCGCGGAATCAGACTCACAGACTAGATCCAAATAAGGCTGAATGCTGCCGTCATCGTTAGCCCAATCGCGATTCCTTGCCGATACCATTGCTGCAATCGGTGGGATCTGATTCTTTTGATGGGATTTTTGTGGCAATAGTAAGTGTGGGAAACCGCTCTCATCCCGTCCCAAAAATATTTTTATACCGCCTAGGGTAAAGGTGGTAGACATTACGGAAAGACCGCCTTTGTTTAAGGGACGCGTCAACTTGCTCATTAGCTCAGCAAGTTTCGACCCTTTTCCCTCAGGGGTGTCTTCCAATTTTATCTCGTCATTCAAATTAGGCCTCTTTCACAGAGATTAAATTCTTAGGGCTGGTTTTCAAGTGGCTGCATGGCATCTGCTTCTTCTTCGGCCTCGTTTGCAAATGGGTCGTCAATGTCGACTTCGATTGCTTCAGCAACCTGTGTAAGATTCGGTGCTTCATAAGAAACATTGTGCTTCGATTGTGTCTCCGGGAAAACTAGGAAGTAACCGACCAAGTGATGCTTCGTACCTAAGGTAACTCTCAAGGGGCTATTTGGAGCGGAATCCTTATCGATAATGTAAATTCCAAGCAAACCTTTCTCAACAAGGTCTGGGTTTTCCTTTCGGAGTTGCCATAAAGCTGCTTCGGTAATTTTGCCACCACCGTGGCTGTCGCTATTCAGAATTTGAGGCTTGTCCGCAATCATGTCTTTCAAGGATATAAGAGCCTTGATGTTGATTGTCTCTTCGTCCATGCGGCTTCTATTTGCAAGCTTTACTGAGATATGTTCTGTAACTTTGTAAGTTTGTGCCGCCTTCTTTCTGTTTGAATACAAAACTACATTCCACTTTAGGAGCTCCCCCTCACTTTTTAGTTTCTCGATGTAGCTCAATAGTTTGCTGGAGTCTAAAGTCCTCACATTTTCGTGCACTTTGTATTTTGATATGAATTTCTCAACATGGTCCACGTCCACATCAGTGGCAACAGGCCAGCCATTCTGGTTGATTGCCCAGCCTGAATTTTTTTGAATCTCATCGGCTAACTCCGAGACTAGCCCTAGGTTGATGGCCTGCTTTGAGCTGTCGCTGTCAAAAAGAATTGTTTGCTGGCGAGTTTTTCCATATCCGATCTGGACCTTGTCCCCTTTATTCTTTGCTCGAGCTGTGATAGCCATTCCTGGCAATGACTTTATGCGAACTCCTAATTGCATCGGGCTTAGGCCATCTGAAGCATAGATTTCTATTTGGTCTCTAATCTCTTGCTCTACTAAAGCCAATTCTCTAAACCAATATTTAGTCTCATAAGGCTTTTCGTTGGCCATCCAGATTCTCTGCAAATCTGAGTATCCAGGTCGATAACCAAACCATCGCCCCATTTGCATGAGGGAGTCGTAAGCGTTAGATGTTCTCAAGAAGTAACTAGAAACGAGCCCTTCAAGAGTCAATCCTCTGGAGAGTGTGTTTCCTCCCACAAGAATCACAGGGTGTCTTTCAATGTCGTCATCTATATAGTTGAGTCGATCAAGCGACTCGCTATTGTCTATAAAAACCTTCAAAGTGTTCAAAACCTCATCGATTTTGGAGTTGACTTCTTTCCAATCTCTGATCTCTTCCTTCTCCAGTTCTGCAGCTACAGGCGATTCGAGGTCCCAAAGCTTCTTCAGCTCTGCCTCGAGTACATTTCTGTCTTTGGCCTCAAGTGTCATTAGATGATGGTTTACAGCAGCCGCCGTCTTTCTGTGAGGCTCGATATTTGATGATGTATGTACCATCATCGTGCTCCAGAAGTTCTTGTGCCCTCTAGCCTTCCTGGCTGCTGTAGCAAGAATGAACCACTTAATAGCGTTGTCCAGTGATTCTGGTATCTCAGGTTTCCAGCCAGCAACAGCCGCTTTCTGCCTAGGCGGGACAACACTTTTTACATCGTTATCCGGAATATCTCTAATTATGTCAACGCCGCTATAACCTTCTGACTCAGCATCATCCGAGACCTCGGTACCGAATAGCTCGTGGGCCCCGAAGTAGCCTTCTGCCTTAGTTAAGGAGACGATGAAGTCTTTGGGGTAAGTGCTATTGAGGTCGGATGTATCCGCAAGAATATTTGCAAAAGGCGTTGCCGTGTAGCCAACATAGGAAACTTTTGGCAGAAAATTTGGATCCATAAGATTCGCTAGTCTGAGATTAATGGCGTTACGTTTCTCTGCAGAACCCGCATTTGTGGTAGCTTGATCGCTTTCATCATCAATAATCAACACAGGTAGAGCCATCCGAGTCGTATGATCAACTTTGGAGAGCCAAGTATGAAGCGCTTTAAGCCTGCTTGAATTCTTCTTAACCACTGCAACCAAAGTCATTGCGTTATTGCTGCAGAGCTGCTGGGCATTACCAATGTTCGCCCTGAAGTCAATCTTGTCCTGTGTTAGTAGATGCCACCCAGGTTCATAACCTTTCACCATGCTTTGAAGCCTTGACTGAGTCTGATCTCTCAAGTTATTAGTCATCCCAGACAGAATAACTATCAATCTGTAGTTTTCATCGGCAGCTTTCGCGGCTAACCCTAAAAAATTCGTAGTTTTCCCCGATTGAACGTGGCCCATTACCAATGCTCGACTTTGAAATGTTCCCCGTGAAGGCGGTGGGCAAAGATTCAATATTCTAGTAGTGGAGCTCTCCAGCTCCTTCAAGGTTTCCTCTGCCAGATGGCCGGACTTCCTTAGAGTTGCTTCGTAATGGTGCCACCTCATCGAAGTAGGTTCGGGGCCAGGGTACCAATTCCATTTTTGTTCACGCCCATCCCAGGTCTTAGGGTCAGGCCAGACAATGATGACTTTTAGCTCTCTTTGTACTTCATCTAGACAATGCTCTACAAGTTCGTCAGTCCAAATAAGATTTTTCCAACGCGCCAGAATTTGCTCAGGGGAAGATCCGGAAAGGAAATCCGCTCTGACCTTTGAGTAGCAGTTGACGTGATCAGATTGATCGAAGGACAGGCACTCTTCGCTAGCGGTCTCAGTCATTTCTTAACTGTAATGGCTCTATTGTTTTCGTTCAGGGACAAAAGCCGTTTGTTACTTATTTGATAGAAATACTTCAATCTTTTTCGCGATAGCATGAACTACATTAATGGGAACAGCGTTTCCAAATTGTTTGTACGCTTGAACCTTTGATTCACTCAAAATGAAATTCCTCGGAAATCCTTGCAGGTTCCCTGTTTCCCGAGGAGTCAATTTTCTTGGGTTCTTGTTTTTCTGAAGCAACAATGCTTCTGCCCCATCCTTGTAGTACCGGGCGGAAATGGTTGCAACATAAGAAGAGCTTCTCTCAAAAGCCTGATAGCCAAAGCCCTTGCCCATTGACCTATTCTTGACTCTTCTTTCAAGGTGGCCCTTCCACAACTTGTCGGAAATTGTGTAAGAGATTGGAACATTCCTCTCCAGAAAATCTCCCACCCGAAGCGAACCTCGATCACAAGTTGGGTTCGGCCAATACGTCTCAAAATCAGCGTTTTTAGCAAGGTTGTTCTTCTTTGCTATGTCATTCCTTATGGCGAGAATGAAAAGCCTGACCCTATTTTGTGGAAGCCCATAATCTCTCGCATTGAACAACCGTGGCTTAGGGACGAAGTAACCACAGCTCTCTAGCTCTTGAAGTATTTCTTCAATTACGAGGGTACCGCTATCTAGGTTCTTAAGGCTAAGCAGTCCCCTTACATTCTCTAGTAAGACAACCCGAGGTTGCTTGACGCGAACAATACTTGCGATTGCGGCGAATACTGAACCCCTCTCATCCTTAAAGCCTTGACGTTTGCCTGCGTGGGAAAAGGGCTGACACGGAAAACCAGCCAATAAGAGGTCATGGTTTGGGATGGTGTTCGGATCTAAAACGGTGAAGTCTCTGTCTATTTCATGAAAGATTTTTTCAGCGCTGCTTTTCCCCTTAAAATTCTGGGCATAGGTTTTACATGCGTTTTCATCTTTTTCTGAAGTAAAGACACAACGCCCGTTTAGGCCCTTCCAATCGACACCTTTGCCTGTCCTGGTTTCGAATGGGATTCGCAATCCGCCGATGCCTGCACACAAATCAATGAAATCAAACTTTGGCATTTCCCCAGGATACCACTTACAAAAGTGTTTCAACAGCAATTGTGGATAATCAATCTAAGGATAGGTCTTTCACGACGGCATCCCATAACACATCAACCTCATGCCGCCAATCCATAGACATTAAGGGCATGCTTATTCTTCTGCCTACTAGGCCTCTGAACTTAGGGTTAGGTTCTGGTTCTAGGGTCTTATGGTTTCTGTGGTGTTTGGATTCGATGATGGCTTGGGGGTTATCTGACTTGTTGATCCTTAGACCACAGGTGCAGGTGTTCTCCTGGATTAGAGAATGTAAGCCTTCCTCGTAGTCCTTTAGGGCTACTCGGTAGAGGCTTACTTTAGCCCAGTAGCCGAAGAAGACTGGGCTAGAGGTTATCCTGCCGTATTCCTTGTCTATGGCTTTGATGGTTTCTAGAGGGTTCTCCCACTTTTTGACATAGCTCCAATTAGCCACTGATTCCTCTTTCTATTAGCTTCTTGATGTTCTCTGCGTTGAGCTTTTTGATTGTTTGAGCTACTACTGGGTGAACTTCAGGGTTCTTAGTTACTTGGATGCAGTTAGAGATCGTTTCCTGAGCCATATTGAATCTAAGAATTAGTCCACCTGTGTATATAAAGATGAATCTCTTGTCTTCTGTTGCTTCTATGCCTTCGGGGTGACTATTGAAGAGAGCCTCAAGTAATCTGTGTGGCATGTGGTGATACCAATACTCTGACTCTTCTTTGAATGAAACTAGGAAGGCATTGTTCATCACATGGGAGATGGTTATTGGCATTCTTGGTTTATTGAAATCATCTATCTTGCTGTGATGAAGGTTGTGTCCTGGGTGGAAGCTGTAGCACTCTATTGCAGACATATAAATGTCCTTTCTTTAGTTACCTATTTGTTTGGCCTGTTGCGTTCTTTTGGATCTTTGGCACCTTGCTGAATGAAGCAGGTTGCACTCTTCTTTGAAGCTTTCGCTTCTCAACATGTTTGTTTTTTGTTACTTGTCTTTATCTTCCTTTTCTAACTTCTTGACTAAATCCCAGATGCTGGACATGTCTACTTTCGCTACCTCCCTGACGCAAGGGGTTAGTGGGCTAGTAGTCATGTTGAAGCAGCTGACTCCGTAGTCGCCTTTTACAAAGAGCCAGGTTCTACCTTTGGTAGCTTCGATGTTTTCTGGTCTCGCTCCCGCTAGAGCAATGAGTAGCCTCTGTGGGTCATGGGTAAACCAGAGATTGGTCACTCCTTCTACTGTTACTTGGAAGGCTGCGTCACCGAACACTTTTACTTTTGCTGGAACTCTCGGACGGCTGGCTGAATTGATGGCGATGTAGTGGAAATGGTGGCCATCAGCGTAGCTGTGACACACACTCTTGGTTTCTTCGGACATAGGTTTAGTTCTTTCTTGGGTAGGGGTTAGTCGGTGCAAGGGGTGATTGGTTCTTCTGAGCAGTTGAAGGCGTAGCAGCCATCACCACACCAGATGAAGATCCATGGTCGGCCTTTGATTGCCATGACGTCTTCTCTTCTACACTTCTCGAGTGCTTCCTTGAGGCGTTCTGGGTCATGGTGATGCCAGGTGTGTGTTTCTCCCTGGGTAGTAACTTCAAAGGCTTGACCTTCTAGGAACTTAACTTCAGCAAACTCTTTTTCTTTGGTATACCTGAAGACTGGAATCCAGTGGAAGTGGTGGCCGGCAGCATAGCTTTGGCAGTCTGTTCTTACTGGACCTAGTGTGAATCCTTTAATCACACCCTCTTCTGCATTAGATGCATACTGCTTGTGGTGCTGGAAGCTGAAGACCTCCATTAGGTAAGGTCCAGTGTTTTCTTGTGTTTCTTCGGACATAAAGTAATGCCCCTTTCTTCAAGCTTTCGCTTGATCTTCGGGGCATTTACGCCCCACCATTAGTTGCTTAGACGATTGTCTAGGCCTGTTCCGTTTGTTACTTCTTTGGCACCTTGCCGATGGGCGGCAGGTTGCACTCTTCTTAAACTCTCTCGAGTTTGAACAGTTGATATTTAGTTTTAGTTGGTGTTTCCACCTAAGAACATACTAATACTTATCGCGGAATTTGCGAGTAATTTTTAGAGCTCTGTCTGGGTTTTGTGCTTCTAGGTTTCTCTCGATTGCGTAAGAGATATGTTTGCTCTTCTCGTTGGGATCTGATTCAATCTCAACGCGGTTCTCGAAAGCATAAGCCTGCTCTTGCTTGTCTTGTTCAAAACGAATGTCAGAAAAGACTTGGTTGCTCAGATCGGCTGACTCCTGAGATCTGCCCAGTTTGGCTAGACAGTAACAGACCATGTTCTTAGTTCTTATCACTAGTTCGTCATTCAGCTCAAGTGCTGCTCGAGGCATGTGCTCCCAGGTATTTACTACTCCCTCGTAGTCATCCTTCTCGAATAACGTGAAAAGTCTTTCGCACTCTCCTCTTAAGTGAAGTGAGATGTTGCCAACTTCGGAACTGTACTGAATGATTTCAGCAGTTATCTGCAGCGCCAACTCGTACTCACCCTCTGAGCGGTGCTTTTGGACCTTTTGCAGAAGCTTGGAGCTGTCATCAAGCTTTGGTTTCTTGAGGCGGCTGTTGATTGCTTCGGCATCAAAGCGGGCAACAGCAGCTTCATGTTTGTTACCTTGAGCGTCAAACACGTCAGCTAGACCTAGGTTTGCCTTGACGAGCTCGCTCAAATCTCTGTCATGTTTCTTGGCTGCAAGCTTGATGGCCTGACGGTAGTGGTCAATGGCTTTGTCAAAATCTTGAAGATAGAAGTACGCTTTGGCTACCCAGCGCAGTGTGCCTGGATCTAGTTTGTTGATTTGCTTCTCCACTGACTTGACTTCAAGTGCAAGAGCTAAGGCTTCCTGGAACTGCTCCTTGTGAATCAAGATCATTACGGTGAGCATGTCGCAATATGCAACGCGACCTAGGTCTTCTTTATCTAGGAAGAACTCTCTATTGGCAATTAGCATCTGCTCTGCTTCTGCATACTCATCAAGCTCAATGTGTGTATGGATGGCAGCGCTCTTGATAATGTTTGAAAGGAAATCGTTTCCTACATCGGAATACATCTGATATGCGATGGTGAAGTAAGTCAGAGCTTTTTCAGATTGTTCCAGGTTGTCGTAGGCCACTGCTTTGCCCCAAGTTAGATGCGCTTGAGAGTTTCTATCGTCAACATCCAAAGAGAACTCTGGGATCAGGCCTAGGCCCTCCTCAGCCATTTCTAGAGCTTTTTCATAATCAGTTTTGCCTTTAATGTATTCGCGAGTGATAACTTCTGCGAACTCAACCCACTGGCGGATCAACTGTTGTTCTCTGGCTATCTCTAGCCCCGGTAGCCAGTATTTGAGTGGATCTCTCGAGGTGAAATTCCACATCTCTTTTTGGCCCAGCTCGTAGAGAATGGTAGCTTTACGGGCCATTGGTGTTTCTGAATCATTGAATTCGTTCCAGAGGTCATCATCGTCTGAAGGGGGATCGAAGGTCATTTTTGCTCCAAGGTTCTGACAAGGCTTTGTCTTTGGGGTTTGGAAAATTGAGTTGGAAAGTCATTGTGATACGAATCTGAAAGTTTTGTTTCAAACACGCCGTTCCCATTTATTTTTTACTTGCCTTGTTCGCCAATGGGAGAAAAGGCGAAAGTCAGAGCTTATGCTTTGCGTTCTTTAATGATTGTGGCCCCTTCCATGGGCTTGTGCTCTAAGTATGTAAAGCGGTCAGTAACTGAATTCATTCCCGGTTACGCAGAAAGAATTAGCTCTGCGATCGTTAGTTCCTTCGCTCTGACTACCTCGTTCTCAACTCTGCCGAGCTCTTGAGAAGTTAGGTGGTAACCCTTGCAGCCAGCACATTCGTAAGGACGCTTCTGGTTGAAAGTGGTCCAACCTTTGGTTCGCATGTCTTCAGCTGCTCTTGCTCTGAAACGGGTCAGATCACGCTTTGCTTCTCTCATGTCACGGTAACGAAGCTTCTCAGGAGTCTGAGCACATCTAGCGTTGTGCTTGCTAGTTTGAGGCTTTTGGTACTTTCTTGCATTCTTGCTCATGAAACTCTCCTGACTAGATCCGTAATTGCTCTGGGAATAAGATGTTAGCCCCCACCACTGACATCGCTGGTTAAGGAAACCGATTCAAATCTGGATTTATTCCCAGGTGCTAACCAATCTGTTTCGCAACATAGGGTCAGGAGACTTACGGTTTATTAGTTCCCTAAATCTCCTTGAACTTATCCACAATCTCATTTAGTCTTACTTGTAATACATGTAAGACAGGAGAGAATTATGGCCATGGTAACAATCAGGCTTTCCAGCGAACTTAAGGATCGAATAGACAAACTCTCTTCCCAAAGTGGGAGGCCTAAGTCCTATTTCATTCGCGAGTTGATAGAGCGCGGAATTGAAGAATTTGAAGAAGACCTTCGTGATCTTGAGGCTATTCGCGAGTACATCGCCGCAGGTGGACGCAACCAAAAGCGGTACTCGATGGATGAGGTTTTAGAAGATGCCGGACTCACAAGAATGGACATTGGGATGGCTCCCAGCAGCAAGAAAACAGCTGGATCGACTGCCAAAGCTAGCCAAGCAAAGAGTTCTAAGAAAGCTGGCTCAACTACTCGAAAGCGACCAACCAGTTAGTCAACTAAAGCAGCTAAAAGGAGAGTGGGCTCCGTTTTATAGTTTGAGAGTCCAAGAGTATCGAGTAATCATTGATGTCGAAGATGATACATTCACGCTAGTGATGATCAAATTCGGACATCGCAAGAACGTTTACGAAGACTAGCTACTCAGGCAGAACTACAAAAGTTTCTAGAGTTCTATCCGCAGCAAAGGCGATTCTCACACCAGTGTCTCTAGCTTCAAAGAGTGCATCAAGGGCTTGCTGAGTAATTCGCTCTCCTGGAGAAAGAACTGGAACACCTGGTGGGTACGGGCAGATCATCTCTGCAGATACTCGACCAACTGCCTTATCCGCTGTTACTACTTCTTGCTTTGAGAAGAATGCATCTCTAGGGCTGACTACAACTTCAGGAATGATTGAGAATACGGCTGCTGTTGAAACAGAGCGTGGTTCTCCCCTGTGCTTATTGACTGAAGTGATGATTCTGTCTACAAGGTCTTCAATAAGTTCAGGTGTGTCAGCAAAGGTAATCATTGGAATGATTAGGTCTCTGTTAGCCATCTCAACGTCAATGTTTGCATTTAGTAGGTCTTGCTCAACTAGGTTGCCATCGGCTCCTGTTTTAGGAAGCAAGATAACAAGCTTTAGAGGATCGATGTATTCACCATCGATAACTTCGATGCCTGCGGCAACTAGTGTTGCTCTGCCCTTTTCAGTTGCATCAATGATTGGGTCGATTAGGTCATAGCCGTGCTTTTCTAGAAGAGCACGTGAAGCATCAATAGAAGCAAGGATTCTTCCAGACATAGATGTTGTCTGGGTTGAATCAAAAGCCTTGTTGAATCTCTTGAGATCAACGAGACCTTCACGAACAAGAACAAAGCTTGCTTGTGACCATGCCGGAAGAGTCTTGTGTGCTGAGGTAACAACAATGTCAGCACCTTCAGCAAGTGGGTGCTGAGGTAGTTCAGGGTGGAAGCCATAGTGAGCGGCCCATGCTGCATCCACTACTAGTGGAATACCGAACTCATGTGACACTTTTGCAAGTCTTGGAATGTTAGACATTGTTCCAACATATGAAGGTTCACCAATTAGAACTGCTTTAGCATCTGGATGCTCTTCAAGAGTTTCTCTCAATCTTGAAGAAGGAAGGTACTCAGGTAGTCCTGTTGCTGGGTTGATTTCTGGTCTTACCCAGACAGGAATTACTCCTGCATAAACCATTCCAACGAGAACAGATTTGTGAAGTGTTCGAGAGACGATTACTTTATCGCCAGGTCCTGCTACTGCCATAACAGCTGCGTGGTTAGAACCAGAGGATCCGTTAACGCCAAAACGGCATAGGTCTGCTCCCCATAAATCAGCAGCTAGTTTTTCTGCTTCAAGAATTAGTGAAGGAGAGATTCGGTAAGGGTGGTTACCTGGAAGGACTGGGATGTCCCCATCTACGATGGGACCGGTTAGATTAGTGCGGCCTTTGTGGCCGGGTATTTGGAAGGGAGATCTGTCTGTCTCCATGTCGCGTATCCACGCGTCTAGTAAGGGTGCGGTTGCTCGCAATCCCATTGGATCTTTTGTATCTAGCAGAGTTGCTGCACCAAACGGTTCTGTTGGCAATATCCCAACCTTTCGATCTACATTCGCACTTCTGCGAACTGCTAACAAGATGATGAAGGACCAGGATTTCTCCTGGTCCTTCAGCCTAACTTTCTTTAGTGAATGTTAGGTAAAACTTTTTAGAACTCTACTTTGGTAACGCTGGTGTCTAGTGGAATACCAGGGCCAAAGGTTGTTGCAAGAGATGCCTTCAATAGGTACTTACCCTTTGAAGATGAAGGCTTAAGTCTCATGATTTCATCTAGAGCAACAGCTAGGTTCTCCCCCAGTTGTTCCTTAGAGAAAGAGATCTTGCCAATGATGAAGTGAAGGTTTGACTGCTTGTCAATGCGGAACTCAATCTTTCCACCCTTGATGTCAGTAACAGCCTTGCCTACATCTGGAGTAACAGTTCCAGTCTTAGGGTTTGGCATTAGGTTACGTGGACCTAGAACCTTACCAAGACGACCAACCTTACCCATAAGTTCAGGTGTTGATACTGCTGAGTCGAAGTCTGTCCAACCAGCTGCAACCTTCTCGATTAGCTCGTCGCCACCGACTTCATCAGCCCCTGCTTCACGAGCTGCATCTGCAGCTGCACCGGTTGCGAACACGATAACGCGTGCTGTCTTACCAGTTCCGTGCGGCAAACCTACGGTGCCACGGATCATCTGGTCAGCTTTACGAGGGTCAACACCAAGCTTCACTGCAACTTCAACAGTTGAGTCGAACTTAGATGTGCCAGTCTCTTTTACAAGAGTTACTGCTTCTGCAGGTGTGTAGAACTTACCTTCAGTTATTTTCTGTGCTGCGGCAATATATGCCTTTGAGCGCTTAGCCATTCTGCTTTTCCTTCTTTTTAGTTGGTCACAGTTGTGGTGTAACGAGTCGCGCGCGACTCTCCCACTTCCGTTTGGTTATTTTGTTACTAGAAACCTTCGACGGTGATACCCATGCTGCGGGCAGTACCAGCGATGATCTTTGCTGCTGCTTCAACGTCATTGGCGTTGAGGTCAGACATCTTGGTCTCGGCGATCTTTAGAACCTGTTCGCGAGTAAGTTTTGCTACCTTCACGGTGTGAGGTGTAGCTGAACCCTTAGCAACTCCAGCTGCCTTCTTGATTAGCTCAGCTGCAGGTGGTGTCTTAAGGATGAATGTGAATGAACGGTCTTCATACACGGTGATCTCTACTGGAACAACGTTTCCACGCTGGTCTGCAGTTGCATTGTTGTATGCAGTACAGAATTCCATGATGTTCACACCATGCTGACCAAGAGCTGGACCAATCGGTGGGGCTGGGTTAGCAGCTCCAGCTTGGATCTGCAGCTTGATCATGCCGGTTACTTTTTTCTTCGGTGCCATTTGTTAGTTTCCTTTGGTTTTAGGTTTGTAAATCTTTATACGAGAGCTGATACCTGGTCGAAGGCAAGTTCAACAGGTGTTTCACGTTCGAACAATGAAACCAGAACAATAAGCTTGCCGCTTTCTGGTTTGATTTCGCTGATGGTTCCAGGAAGTCCAGCGAATGAACCTTCCTTGATCATGATGCTTTCGCCAAGTTTGTAGTTGACGTTAACAGGGATTGACTTCGCCTTGCCTTTAGCTCCACCCTTGACTGCGGCCTTAGCAGCTGCCTCTTCAGGAAGAACGTAAAGGGTCTTTAGCATCTCAAATGCTTCTTGCGGACGCATTGGGCTTGGGTATTCGCTGTGACCGACAAAGCCTGTAACAGCAGGGGTTCCACGAACTAGTGACCATGAGTCTTCGTTCATGTCCATGCGCACTAGAACATAACCTGGGATACGAACCTTGGTAACAAGCTTTCTCTGACCGTTCTTGATTTCAATGGATTCTTCCATTGGAACTTCGATCTGGTAGATGTCATCGCCACCAACGATAGAGAGCATACGGTTTTCAATGTTCTGCTTCACACGCTTCTCGTAACCTGCGTATGAGTGAATGATGAACCACTTGCCTGGCATCTCACGAAGTTCTTTCTTGAAAGCAGCGTATGGATCTTCGTCTTCTTCAACAGTTGGCTCGTTAGCTACTGGAGCATCGTGGATAACTTCTGCTGCTGCAGTTTCAGATTCGGCAGCAGCTTCAACATCGCTCTCAACGTGAAGAGCTAGCTCCTCAGCTGATTGCTCATCAGCGTTGGTGTCATCAATGTATGCAGGGTCAGTTTCAGCGTAGTCAGATGATTCAACCTCAAGGTTGATCTCTTCTGGCTGGTTCTGCTCTGATTCGAAATCGGTCACGTGTTTCCTTAGTTAGTTAGTTCTAAAAATTAGTTGGTGGTATCGAAAGCTGTGTATAGCCAAGTGATGCCTGAACCAAACATCAGATCTAAGCCGAGGATGATAAGCATGACTACAGTTACGAAACCAAGAACGACTCCGGTGTAGTTACGAAGTTCGTTGAAAGTTGGTTTGTTAACCTTACGTAGCTCAGCGATTACCTGCTGAATAAAAAGAATGATGCGACCGATAGGTCCGCGTGCAGCAGCGCGACTAGCCTTTGACTTTTCAACTAAGTCTTCGGATGCCTGCTCTAGTTCTTCTGACATTTCTCTTCCTTCAGTTAATGCTGGTGTTACTTTTCAATATCACAAATGTGACATTGTTTGCAGGGCAGACAGGACTCGAACCTGCAACCTGCGGTTTTGGAGACCGCTGCTCTACCAATTGAGCCACTGCCCTAAGGAGGCAAATGGGCACACTAATAGATTGATATCTAAAATGATTAAATTTGCCAGATTAGGCTTGGGGCAGTTGTCAAACTACCTCTAACGAGTTTAGCCCTGAGCCCCGCTAAATGCAAAGGGAGATCCTGGTCCTTGTGTAGGTAATGCATATGCATTACCATCTAGCCATGGATGAAAACGAACTTGAATCAAGTCTCACCGACAGGTACCAAACCACCGTCCCAGCCAGGGTCAGAAAGCTCCTTGGTCTAGGCAAGAGAGACAAATTGGAGTGGATACTCGATGAATCGGGTGGTATACGAGTTAACAAGAAGGCAGCAGAGCCAGAGCACTTTGACCCAATCTTTGATCAATGGCTGGACTTCCTTGAAAAGGACATGCTTGATCATCCTGAACGCCTAATCCCCTTGGACGATAAATGGTACGAAGACATGGTCTTCGAATTGTCTGGGGAAAGGGGTGTTGGCGTCCCTGGATTCCCGCCTACCTTGGCAGAATTCAGAGCTCAGCCAGACCTTCACGACGAGGACTAAATGGCTCTTGTGAACACATGGGGCTTGAGAGCCCACCCTGCATTTCTGCTAGTTCTAGGTGAGTATAAGAATCGAGTCCTTGAGTCAAGTAAAAAAGTTGGCAAAGACGCGCATCTAACCCATGACGGCAAACATCTAAAAGCATTGTTTGCGCTGATTCTCGACACCGTGCCATCAAATCCAGCTGATCCGAAATTTCGATTGGGAAACACTCTCGGCACTGAGTATAAGCACTGGCTTCGAGCGAAGTTCCGGCAGCAGTATCGGGTTTTCTTTAGATACAGTTCGCGAAGTCAAGCCATCGTTTATGCCTGGGCAAATGATGATAAAACACTACGGGCCTATGGATCAAAAACAGATGCCTATCAAGTGTTTAGAAAAATGCTTGAATCTGGGGAAGTTCCGAACGACTGGGATGAGCTACTAGCTGAGTCCAAGAGACTTAGCTAAAGAGTTTCTGAAGTCTCTGAATACCCTCGAGAAGTTGTGCATCACCTAGAGCATAAGAAAGTCTTACGTAGCCTGAAGGTCCGAAAGCTTCTCCTGGCACAAGGGCCACTTCTGCTGCATCAAGCATGTAATCACAAAGTTCGAGGCTGGTTTCAATTCTCTTGCCGCCCCACTCTTTTCCAAGTAATCCAGTGACATCTGAATAAACATAGAAAGCACCTTGAGGTGTTGGGGCAATCCAACCAGGGATCTTGTTCAGTTCATCAACTGCAATTCTTCTTCTTCTATCAAATGCATCGCGCATTGCTAGAACTTCATCCTGAGGGCCGGTTAGAGCAGCTAGTGCTGCTCGCTGGCTGATGTTAGAAACGTTTGAGGAAAGGTGTGACTGCAGGTTAGCTGCTGCCTTCATTGCATCTAGAGGTCCAGCCATCCAGCCCAAACGCCAACCCGTCATTGCATAGGTCTTAGCAACACCGTTGACCATGATGGTCCTGTCAGCTAGTTCAGGAACAACCTCGGTAATTGAATATGCTTTTAGACCGTCATAGGTAAGGTTCTGATAAATCTCATCAGTAACAATCCAAAGACCATTTTCATAAGCCCACTTACCAATAGCTTCAACTTGCTCACGAGAGTAAACGGCACCGGTTGGGTTAGAAGGTGAAACAAAGAGAAGAACCTTAGTTCTAGGAGTTCTTGCCTTCTCAAGCTGATCAACAGTTACTAGATATCCTTGGTCACTTCCAGAGAAGATCTCAACTGGGACTCCGCCAGCTAAATGAATAGCTTCAGGGTATGTAGTCCAGAAAGGGGTTGGCACAATAACTTCATCGCCTGGATCAAGAAGAGTTGCGAATGCTTGGTATACAGCTTGCTTACCACCGTTAGTAACAACAACCTGTGCTGCAGTTATTTCAGTTCCTGAATCAATCTTTGTTTTGTGAGCAATGGCTTCACGAAGTTCTGGTAAACCAACAGCTGGGGTGTAACGGTGGTTCTTAGGATCTCTAGCGGCAAGTACAGCAGCTTCAACAATGTGTTGAGGGGTTGGGAAGTCAGGTTCACCTGCTGCATAAGAAATAACCGGCTTACCAGCTGCTTGTAGAGCCTTAGCCTTAGCATCAACTTTTAGAGTGGCTGACTCTGCAATAGAGCCGATTCGATGAGAGATTCTAGGAAATTCGTTCACAGCCTAAGCCTACCTAAACCTCTTCAGCGGAGAGTTAGCCCAGTATCCTAAAAGACATGACCGCCATACTGCCAGGATTCTTAACTGGACTATCGCTGATAGTTGCTATAGGCGCTCAGAATGCTTTTGTCCTAAGGCAAGGCCTGCTCAGAAAGCATGTGCTACCTATAGTTCTTATCTGCGCCATCAGTGATGCAACCCTAATCATCTTGGGTGTCCTTGGTTTAGGCGCTCTAATCTCTGCACTACCTTGGCTGCTTGAAGTTATTAGGTGGGTGGGTGTGGCCTTCCTAGTTTGGTATGGGTCGACTTCACTGAAGAGGTTTATGAAGAATGAATCCCTGAAGGCTGCCGAAGCTGGTTCCGGGAATCTGAAGCAGACAGTGCTGACAACTCTTGCCCTAACGTTTTTGAACCCTCATGTGTACTTAGACACAGTCATCTTTATTGGTGGCATCGCTAACCAGTTTGGTGATCAGAAGTGGATGTTTGTCATTGGTGCTGTAACAGCAAGTTTCATCTGGTTCTTTGGTTTAGGTTTTGGTGCAAGCAAGGCATCGGTAGTAATGAGTAGGCCAACGTTCTGGAAAATACTGGATGTGTTTATTGCTGCAGTTATGTTCAGCTTGGCAATCACTCTTGCTGTAGCGAAACTTAGTTAGAAGCCAATCAGATTTGGTTCTGGAACTAAATTGATTCCAAACTTATTTGATACCTGAGTCTGAATGTATCTAGCCAGTTCAGTTACTTCCTTTGCTGTTGCATCTCCCCTATTAGTAATTGCAAGAGCATGCTTAGAAGAGATAGCTGCTTTGGAGCCAGGCAAACTAAATCCTTTGTGAATTCCTGATTGCTCAATCAGCCATGCAGCGCTGAGTTTGACTGTCATTCCATCATCTGCTTCGGTTGGCCACTGCGGTGCATCAAGAGGTAATGTCTTGGCAAAACTTTCAGACACGATTGGGTTAGTAAAGAACGATCCACAAGACCAAGTGTCATGATCTTTATCCTCTAAGACCATTCCCTTAGCTGACCTTTGACCAATAACTTCTTCAACTCTTGCTTCTAGTAGTTCATTGTGAGCTGCAGGTAGATCTGTGAAGAATTGGAATTCAACCCAAGTGATTAGTCCTTGTTTACCCTGTTTGAAGATGCTGTCACGATATCCAAAACCGCAATCAGTCTTTGACATGATTTGTAACTCGCCTGTATTGAAATCTAGAAACTCTAGCGAGTGTAGAGTGAGTGATAGCTCTTGACCATAAGCACCGATGTTTTGAATAGGTGCAGCACCAACGGTTCCTGGAATTCCAGCAAGAGATTCAATGCCTGCTAAACCTTGCTTAGCAGTATGAACGACAAAGTCATTCCAGTTCTCTCCTGCTTGAACTCTTACTCGACCTTGACCTTTGTATTCAACACCCAGGTTTCGAACCAAAATAACTTCAAGACCTGGAAGTTCATCAGCTGCAACAAGATTGGATCCACCACCAAGGACTAACCAGTTATCTGTTCTTGCCCAAACATCTTTAGCAATAGAAATCAGTTCATCTCTGCTATTAGCCACATGGATACGCTCAGGCTTACCACCAACATGAATGGTGGTTAGTTCACTAAGCGGTTGAGTCATAACTTGATAACTGCTTGAGCTTTACCTAGAACTGCTAGTTCAGCAGAGCTAGCACTTAGATCAATACGAACGGTGTTGTTCTCTAAATCAATAGCTCCAACTTTGCCGATTACTAAAACATCAGCACCAGTATTGGCATCAACAAAAACAGGCTTAGTGAATCTAACCCCGTAGTCAATAACTTTGCCAGCATCGCCAACCCAGTTAACTGCCACCTGAACTGCAGCTCCCATAGTTAGCATGCCGTGAGCAAGTACACCATCTAAGCCAACAGATTTAGCGAAATCATCACGGTAGTGAATTGGATTGAAATCTCCTGAAGCTCCCGCATATCTAACTAGGGAATCACGAGTGAAGTGAAAAGTGTGACTGCCTATCTCTTGGCCAACTTCTAGAGAAGCGATATTGATGTGAGTCATTATTCGCCCCTGACTACAAGAGTGCTGATTGCTGTACAGACCAGGTCCTTGTTTCTATCAAAGATTTCAGTGTTGAAAGTAATCATTGAATGAGCACCAAGGGATTTCACAGACGCAACTTCAAGAATTGAAGTTAGTTCATCCCAAGCCACTATCGGCCGTGTGTGAATAAACCTTTGGTCGCCATGGACAACTCTTGAGAAATCAATATCTGCCTCAGGGTCCGATAGCACTGCTGGTAATGACCTCTCTTGGATAAGAACTGCAAATGTAGGGGGAGCTACTAGATCTGGATAGCCAGCTGCCTGGGCTGCGAAAAGATCGTGGTTGATTGGGTTGGTCGAGAAGACGGCATTAGCGAATTCTCTTACCTTTTCACGCCCAACTAAATAGGGGGCTGTTTCTGGGTATTTCTTACCCTGCACATTTGGATTGACCATGAGTCAAGTTTCGCAGATATTCTGCCCAAAAGGACTTGGTAGCGGGAGCGGGACTTGAACCCGCGACACCACGATTATGAGTCGTGTGCTCTAACCACCTGAGCTACCCCGCCGCAGAGCCCCGAGACAGGATTGAACTGTCGACCCCTTCCTTACCATGGAAGTGCTCTACCACTGAGCTATCGGGGCGTGACTGCCTTGATTAACAGGCTTAGGCACCAGTCGAGATTACCACCTAGGCAATGCATAGGCAAACTTTATGAGTTCGCTGGTAAGCGCCAAATGTTGATGGCTAGGGCTTCGCTAGGCAGAATGGCATTAGATCCTTCGAAGCGAATCTTGGCCCCTCCAAAGAGGTTCTCCGCTTGTTTTAGCCCATTGATGGACTCGATAGGGATTGCGGCGTTCTTCTCAGATCCGCGACTAGCAACTACCAAAATGCTCTGTTTTTTGTTCTCGCGAACATAAGCGATCAGTTCATCAGAGACGTAAACAAACCTCATTGAACCATCATGCAAAGCACTATTATCTTTACGGATCTTCGCAAAAGCCTGGTAGTCGGCCAACATGGTTAGGTCATTTGGTCGTTCGTTGTTCCAAGGGATAGGTGTTCTTGACTCCTCACCGTTACCGCCGTCAAGGCCAAATTCATCTCCAGCCCAGATAACCGGCATGCCTGGAAAAGTGAACTGCATGCCAGCAGCAACTCGCTGAGCGCCTGGAATAGTAAAGGACTTGAATCTAGGGATGTCGTGAGTATCCAAAGGATTCATGTTATGTAATCGCACATGCCACGGGAAACCGGCTGCAAAATCTAGGTGCTGTTTCACCATTTCTGTTCCGGTGATCTTGGTTCTACCAATACCTAAGAAGCCTGCTTCTGCTTTGACATCGGTGTTATAGAACCAGCGCCAAACCGGCTTTGTGAAGTTGTAGTAGGTCATAGCCCCGTGCCAGCCTTCACCTTGAATTTGGTAGGCAGCGTCTCCAGTGTACTCACCTAGAAGAATTGTGTTCTTGTTTATCTTCTGCATAGATTCACGAATAAGAACCTGAAGCTCCATATACATGTCTTCTTCACGGATACGGCCAGTCATGTTCGAAACATCGATACGCCAACCATCCATGTTAAAAGGTTTCTTAATCCACCTTGCAACAATGGAGTTCTTCCCAGAAATGAATTTCTTTCTAAGTTCCTTCGAATTCCAATTGAACTTAGGAAGGGATGGAACACCAAACCAGGCGTCATAGTCTTTGTTTTTATTACTGAAGTAGTAGAACTCAGATTCCTTAGCGCCAGGCTTCTTATAGGCAGCTTTGAACCATTCATGAGAATTGCCAGAGTGATTGCTGGTGAGGTCTCCGATTACTTTGAAACCTTTTTTATGAGCTGCTTCAACAAGTTGAATAAGTGCCTTGTCTCCGCCAAGAAGTGGGTCGACTTCAGCAAAACTACTCGCGTCATACCTGTGATTCGATCGAGCTGGGAAAACTGGTGTCAAATAAATCAAAGTCACCCCAAGATCTTTTAGATGATCTAAGTGCTCGGTAATTCCGTAGATGTCCCCGCCGAAAAACTGTTCACTCGTGCCAGGACCTGTTGCAGTTACCTTATCGCCCCAACCTTTAGGGATAGCCCACTGAGGTGTCTTATGTTTATCTGCATGCGAAGATCTCGCGAAACGATCGGGAAAGATCTGATACATCACTGCACTCTTACCCCAGTCAGGAGCAGAGGAGAAAGTATTGATTCTGAAATCCTCAACATCAGGCTGTTCCAAGACGCTGATGCCCCTAGCGTTTAGCCAATAACTTGAACCATCCACCATTTCAATAAACCATCGATAGTTCATGTATGGGTTATGCATCACTATTTCTGATTCAAACCAAGACCAACCATTTGCAGAAGAAAGCAGTTTTGCCGGTGGAGTTGGGAAAGCTTCGCCTGATTCACTGAAGCGAACTCGAACAGATTTAACCTTGCCGAAGCTCTTGTGAATGCGGATGCGTAGCTTTACTTTCTCAAGTAACTTCGGTTTCTGATTAGGAACATACAAAGCCGAACCATCATGATGTGGCTGCAAAGCTAGAGGCAGGTTTAGGGCCACTAGCCTTTCACCGCACCAGCGGTTAGACCGTTAATGATGTACTTCTGCAGAGACAAGAACAGAATCACGATTGGCAAAGAAGTCAACAAAGAACCAGCTGCGAATGGGCCCCAGTTAGTTTCGAATTGTCCGCCGATGAAAGCACGTAAACCGACAGCAACTGTTTGCTGACTCGGATCAGTAAGGAACAGGGCTGCAAGAATGTACTCGTTGAAAATACCAATGAAGGTAAGCAAACAAACGACAGCCAAAACTGGTGATGCCAGAGGCATGAATATTCTCCAGTAAATCTGCATTGGGCTTGCTCCATCAACGCGAGCGGCTTCATCTAGTTCGATTGGAATCGAGTCCACGAATCCCTTCAACAGCCAAATGTTTACACCCATAGCTCCACCCAGATAAACAAGGATAAGTCCACCGATGGTGCCTAGTCCTAGGCCGGGTGCAAAAATTTGCACCCTCTCCATGATTGAATAAACGGCCGCCAGTGCTAGGACTGAAGGGAACATCTGAATCAATAGCAAAAGTTGAATTGAACCTTTCTTGCCCTTGAAGCGAAGGCGACTGAAGGCGAATGCAGAAGCTGCACCAACGAATACAGAAAGCACTGAAACAATCAATGAGATCACAACTGAGTTAGACATCCAGGTATAGAAGGGAATCAGTGGATTGCTTAGCAATTCGTCAAAGTTTGACAGCGAGAAGCCGGTAGGTAAGAATGAGCCGACCTGCAAGGAAGTTGTTTTCTTGAACGAGGTCAGAACGATCATGTAAAGCGGGAAAAGTGCAAAGAAGCAAGCTGCCCACGCTACAGTATGACGCCAGCCTTTTGTGGTAAACCACTTAACGAAAATCATGTGAAACTCTCCAATACCTTTGAACGTCTGATGCCGTAGAGCGAGATTGCTGCAACGGTAACGAAAATCACAATAGATACGGCGCTAGCCAGACCGAAGTTTTGATTGCCACCAGTATTAAAAGCAAGGTTATAGGTATAGCTGATCAAGATATCCGTTGCACCAGCAGAATCTCCGGCGAGCGTATCCCTAGGTCCACCACCGGTCAACAAATAGATCAGGTTGAAGTTGTTGAAATTGAATGCGAAAGAGGCAATCAACAAAGGTAGGAGCATTTGCTGAAGCAGCGGGAAGGTGATCTTCCTGAAAGCTTGGCCGCCGGTAGCTCCGTCGATTGACGCCGCTTCGGTTAGTTCTTGAGGGATGGCCTGAAGTGCACCGGTGGAAATCAGGTAGAAGTAAGGGAAACCTAGCCAAAGGTTAACTAGCAAGACTGAAATCTTAGCTAACGTTGGTTCACCCAGCCAGTTAAAGCTAACGGGTTGGCCGACTATCAAGCTGATTAGGTTATTGACAGCTCCGAAGTCGGTGTTCAACATACCACCCCAGATCAAGATGCTCATGATGCTAGGCATGGCGTAAGGCAAAATTAGAATGCTTCGATACACCCAACGACCTCTAATTTTGTGATTGAGAGTAAGCGCGATCAACAAACCAAGAGCGTACTGGGTTATCACAGTTGTGACGGCAAAAATAATGGTCCAAATAAACACTGCTATCAAAGGTTCGCGAACTGATGGATTGTTTACAAGATCGATGAAGTTTTCAAGGCCGATAATCTCACGCCAGCCAGGGTACTTCATGTCCGCTGGGTCCTCGGTGTTAGCGTAGTTACCTCTACCGTTGTCCTTGTATACAGCACCGGTCTTTATATCGGTAAAAGCATCGGTCTTAGCGTCGTAGGTAATTCGAGCGGCATACACAGCCATAACGCTGTAACCTTCAGCCCGCAGGAATGTGTTTGGTTGATTGTATTTGAAACGAGTGGAAGCTGTGGTCTTGTCGAAAGTCGCATACTCGTCATCATAGAAAGGTTCCCAAGTATATTTGGCCCCCACTTTTGTTACATCTGTCGGAATGCCAAGTACGTTAAAAACAATTCTGTCTTTTGGAAGAGGGGTAAAGGTTGTAGCGGTGCTCAGGAAATATATGTCATCTGGGTAGTAGCTGACTAAAGCACAAACCTTGGCGTTAGCCACATCTTTAGCGTCACCATATTCTTCGTCACACCAACCAAGTTTTAGATCGAATTGTTTTTCGCCTGGGACCTGAGCGAAGGCATCGCTTTTTTGCAACATCTCGAGGGCTTCTGGCTTAGAAAGGACATTGCCTGTTCGGTACTGATAGCCAGACATTGAAATCGTGTAGATGATGGGGGTTATAACAAATGTTGCCAGCAGCAATATTCCTGGCAAGAAAAATTTCATTGGAATTGAAATCTTCGTAAAGTAAACAAGGGCGATTAGGACCATCGAGATTCCGAAGAAAATACCTATTTGGACATCGCCTGCAAGCAGTGAGGCTTGCATAAGGAATCCAAGAACTGTCAAAGTGATGGTAACCAAAATGATCTTTAAAATCACTGCGATTCTTACACCTTTTAGTAGCCTCATTGGAACTCCCTTTTCAATTTCTATGACTGTTTGAAGATTTTGGTCTATTCAAAGGGGCCGGCGGTAACCGCCGGCCCCTCTGAACTAGAACCAGTGTAGCTTTAGTTGTTCTTGCTGTTAGCAGCGTTGGCTGCCATGATGTTAGCAAACAACTGTGAAGCAACTGTTGGGTCCTTGCGCTCTGCAGCATCGCTTGAAACCAATGCTGTCCAAAGTGCTGGTAGAGCCTCCCAGTAGTTAGGGATGTTTGCACCCTTAGTTCCTGGAATCGGCTTGCCCTTAGCATCCTTTGTTGTTGAAAGGACTAGACCAGTTGTGTCTTTAGCACCACCGTTTAGGAAAGTTCCTAGCTGAGGGATAGATGCCTTAGATGCAGCAGTTCCGAAGCCCTTTAGAGCTGGAGATGCAATTGCAGCAGCAGCCTTGTTTGCTGGTGGACGCTGTTCGTACTTCTGGTAGCTCATCGCACCTGAAGCTGATCCGAAGAAGTCATTCAAGAATGACTTCGCAGCGTTGTCGTCGCCACCTGCAGCAGCAAAGCTAGTTAGTAGAGCACCTGAAACTGAACCGAAGCCAGCTCCACATGAACCTACCTTGATACCAGGAACACAAGAGAGCTTCTTCATGTCGAAGCCTTCTTTTACGTAGTCTTTCCACTCCCAGTTACCAATAACTGCATAAGGAACCTTACCGTCGATAAAGTCTTGCTTGCAGTTAGCGTCGCTGTTTGTGAAGAATCCGTTAGGAGTTCCGTCGCTGTTTAGCAGTTGAGCCTTTACGTTGTCCGAGAAGGTCTTAACTGTAAATGGAGAACCGGTTGTCTTAGCGTTACCACCTGACATAGCGTAAGGTGCACCACCTAGAGCTGAAAGGATACCTGCGGCACCCCAACTCATTCCACCACCAGCAACACAAAGACCGCGGGTTAGACCCTCTGATACCTTGTTTGCCTTGTAGTAAGCAACCATTGCGCCGAAGCTGGTTGGTACGTCAGTTAGGTCATCGTTAGTCAACATGGCCACGTTGTTGATGTCCAATGGAACACCGTATAGCTTGCCACCGTAGCTGAGGTCACCCAACTGGTTCTTAGTGAACTGCTTAGCTGCAGATGATGACAATGTGAATTGAGCTAGCTTGCCGTCCTTAGCAAGGGTTGGAACCCAGTCATTTGCACCCAGAACGATGTCTGGACCGCTGGCTGAAGTTGCGCTGTCAATTGCTGTCTTTAGTGCATCGAATCCTGAGTAACCAACGACTTTGATCTTGTAGCCCTGAACGTATTCGCTGACAGTCTGCTCTTCAAAGGTGCCGATAGCCTTGGTCAGGTTTCCTGAACGACTTTCGTCAGCCCAGATAGTAAGAGTCTTTGGTGGAACCTTTGATCTTGCGTCAGCAGGCAATGATGCCACGCCTGTTAGTACAAGACCAAGTGCAACAGAAGCTCCTGCTACTTTCTTGATTGTAAACATGTAATCTCCATATCGATATTGAGTTAGCACGTTTGTGCTAGTACTAATGTAGTCAAATATTCCCTGTTTCATGGCATTCTGAAACCGCTTACACGATAACATTCTTGTAAACAAATTAGGAGTTCTTCGGACTAGTAGCCCCAATTCATAGAGCCCTGAGACAAAATCGCCTGCTTGTCTGTTTCAGAGGCCATTCGTTCTGGCCCATTTTTGCTTTCCAAAGCGATATTCATGTAATCGATTACATTTCAATAAACAGAGCCGAATGACGAACATTAGTGGCGTATTTTTGAAGTTATGGTTTCTTATACAAACGAAGTTCTTGTCCGCTCTAGAAAAGATGCTGAATGGTGGCGTAAAAGCGTTATCTATCAGATTTATCCTCGCTCCTTTGCCGACGGCAATGGCGATGGTATGGGCGATCTTCAGGGAGTAACTCAGAGACTTGAATCTCTAGCAGAGCTAGGCGTTGACGCCATCTGGTTCAGCCCATTCTTCACATCTCCCCAGAAGGATGCCGGTTACGACGTTTCCAACTACAAGGACATCGATCCTCTTTTTGGGACCCTTGCTGACTTCGATGCTTTGGTTGCTAAGGCCAACACTCTTGGATTGAAAATCATTGTGGACCTAGTCCCAAACCACTCAAGCGATCAACACGTCTGGTTCCAAGCAGCACTGAAGGCTGCCCCTGGTTCAGTTGAACGCAACCGTTACATCTTTAGAGATGGCAAGGGCGAGAATGGTGAACTTCCTCCTAACAACTGGGAATCTGTTTTCGGTGGCGCTGCCTGGAGTCGAATTACAGAAGCTGATGGCTCATTAGGCCAGTGGTACCTGCACATCTTTGATTCATCCCAGCCGGATTTCAACTGGCAGAACGAAGAAGTGAGAGTTGAGTTTGATTCAGTATTGAGATTCTGGTTGGACAGAGGAGCAGCTGGCTTCCGTATCGACGTAGCTCACGGCATGATCAAGGTTGATGGCCTACCTGATGTTGTTGCGAACAACTCAACAATGTCAGGCCAAGATTCACCTGATGCAATCAAAACTAAAGAAACAGACGATGAGCTAATCGCTCGTCTACAAGTTGAGAATCCTTTCTGGGGTCAGAACGGTGTTCACGAAATCAACAAGAGATTCCGTGCCATCTTGGATGAGTATGACGACAGAGCAATGTGTGGTGAAGCATGGGTTCACCCACTATCAAGAATGGCCCGCTGGGTCAGACCTGGTGAATACCACCAGACATTCAACTTCGGCTACCTAGAAACCCCTTGGGACAAAGACAAGCTACACAACGTGGTGACAGAGTCTCTAAAGGAATTCGGTGCCGTAGGCGCTCCATCAACCTGGGTACTTTCAAACCACGATGTTATTCGTCACGCCACCAGAATGGCTTACGACCAGATCCCTAAACAAGGTGATGGCATCGGCCCTAAATATGAACAGCCTGATGAAGCTAAAGGTCTAAGAAGAGCAAGAGCAGCATCTGCTTTCATGCTAGGTCTACCTGGTGGTGCTTATATCTACCAAGGTGAAGAACTAGGTCTACCTGAGCACACCACTCTAGATAACAAGTTCCGTGAAGACCCAACCTTCTTTAGAACCAAAGGTGAGCGAGTTGGCCGTGACGGCTGCCGTGTTCCATTGCCTTGGGAAGCAGGAGCTAATGAAGCTAATGGTTTCTCAACCACAGGTAAGTCTTGGCTGCCTCAGCCATCTTCATACAAGAGATATGCCAGAAGTGAGCAAGAAGGTGCAGCTGGTTCAACCCTTGAGCTATACAAGCAGTTGCTCAAGAAGCGTAAGGCTCATGACATGGGTAACGGTGAATTCCGTTGGGCTCCTGAGTTCATGGATGAATCAACCCTTGCCTATATCAACAACGGAGTTCTAGTTCTATCAAACTTCAAAGGTGACCCAGTGGTCATTCCTGCTGGAGAGATCCTTGCAACAACTCAACACGATCTAACAATTGAAGGTGAGTTAGAGCACGACAACACAGTTTGGATAAGGTTGTAAACAAGAAAGCGGTGAATAACAGAAGTGCCCGGCAAAGTTGCCGGGCACTTCTGTTTAACTTATCGATTTACCGTAGGGACTTGACCCAAGATGCGCCAGACTTTCCTAGCTTTCGTAACTGCTCTAGTCGAACAGCTATCCAAACCATCACACCTGCAATCAAGAGCAGGATTACCCATAGGAACCAGCTCTCCCTAGCAATTGGTTGGAATGCATAAGGCAATACACCAACAAGCACACCAACAAGGCCTGGGAAGAATAGACCACCGAGTGATCTAAGTGAACCAACTACTAACAACGTAATAGTTGCGGCCATCAGGATTCCGAATCTCCACCAGTCCACTCGAGTAAGTGAAGAGTCTCCAATAGAGGTGAATGTTAGGAACAGAGATGGGCCTAGGGCAACAACAGATGGAATACCTAGATACAGGTAGCTGGTGTCAGGTAGCTTGTTGATGCTTCGCAAACCACCTAGGAATAAGAACAGGAATAACGAGATACCTAGCGCTCTAATAGCAACTGTTGTTTCGTAGTCCGAACTTTGTGCAGCGCTTGCCCAAGTAATTGGAACTAGCAATAGGGAAAGTGATGCACCACCAGCGAGGGCAGTACCTAAGTTTCCATTTCTAATACCAAGCAATAGACAAGCAAGGGCAATTAGCAACACAGTAACTATTCGAATGATCTGGGTTGGGTTAGTTAGCTGAAGCGAAGTGTCTAGCGTTGTGTAGGTATAAATCACTGATGGAAGTACCAAAGTGAATATTGGTAAACCATAGGTGAAGATAGTGGACTTGAATTCCAAGACCTTCTTTAGGTTTCTATTGCCAAGAGCAATTGCACCTGCGGCACCGATACCAAACAGTTCTGGGCCATCAAGTAGATCAGGAGCTAATACCTCAACTAGTTGAGCTAATGAAAGTCCTAGACCTAGAAGACCCGCGTACTCCAAACCTGCCCAAAGCTTGCCCTGGTTCTTTGAGAATCTGAACCATGAGTAACCAGCAAGGATTGCAGTTGATGCAACCAAGCGATAAACAGTTGAAGCATCATCAATGTTCTGAGACAAGGAGTATAGAACCGATGCTGCAACTGGTAGTAGCAGTGGCACATCCATACCCATAAGTCTCTTCAGGCCCTGAGGTGCTGCTGCATTGAATAATGTAGGCAGTGCTGCAGCTATCGCCAATGGAACTGTGTAGAGCTCAAGGTTGAACTTATCCAGGTCAATTGAGTCACGAAGTAATTGGCTTGTAGTCAAAGCAATAGTTACAGGAGCTAGGTAGCTAAGTGCAAACCAGCCGTTTGTGCTGTTTGCCTTTGCTTTGCTGGCAATCTGCAATTGTCTAAAGACAATAATTGCGAATACTGCTGAAACGAAAATCTGTCTTCCGCCAACTAGGTTTTCAGATCCATACTTCAGATTCATGTCCTCATCGAGTGCGAAACTAGCCACTGTTGCATAGGCCAGCAACATGTAGCCAAGTCCTGCAACACGAAGTGCAATACCGGCATTTCCAGATCCAAATTTTGCTAGCTCAGCCAAGGTTGCTGCAAGTGCTGCAACTAGAACAAGAATTAGCAATCCCCATAAGATATCTCCAGAATTACTTGGCTTAGTCCATTCTGAATAGTTGATTGCAAATGAGCTAACTGAAAGTGCAAACACACTTACCAGTGAGAAGTAGCTGGTGTATCTTCCAGCAACTCTCTTATCAACAATTCGAAGCACGTAGTTCAAAGCAAGTGCAGCAACAATCACAAGTGCTAGGTGTGCTGAGATTAGTAGGTCTTCTCGTAGCCAAGTAGCAAAGGCTACTAAGCTTGCAAGAGAGGATCCGTAAGCCAACCAAACAGAGATCTTGTTTTTGCCAATCCAAGCCATTGCATAGTTCAAAGCGGCAAGGCCCATCAAGATTGATGCTGGGTAGAGCAAGTCATCAACACTCTTGGTTGTAGCAAGCATTCCAAAGGCCAGGATGGCTTGGAAGGAGTAGCTGTATCGCAGCAATAGAGAACTTACCAACTGCATTTTCTTCGCCAGAAGAGTTGCAGCCAGTCCAGCAACTACTGCACTTCCACCGGTTACTGCGGATAGATAAAGGCTGTCGGCTGGAGAGCTAGCGAAGTTGCTAGGCACAGTAATGACGAAAGCAACTGCCGTGGTGAGTATGTGTATGAGAATCTGGGATCCAAAGTCCAACTCTCTGCCTAACTTGCGATTCACCAGTGCTGTTATCGGTGAATAAACAACAGCCAGGGCAATCACTGCCAAGCTAATCAGCGCATGCTCTAGAGATAGTGGGTTGTAATCACCATCTAGAACAATCCTCACAGTTAGCAATGCCACACCTGCGAAGTGAAGAACGCTGGCAACTCGAACAGAGCTTCGAGGCACGCCCAACCAACTTTGGTAAAGCATTGAAGAAGCAAATGCAATCAGTAGCAGTGACATTCCAACAAGGAAGTCGTTAAGGTTTGTACCGTCTGCATACCAAAGAATCCAAGATCCTGCCAAAGCTACCTGGGCAGTGACTACTGCAATTGAGAATTCAGCAAATCTCTTAATATTGAATCCCACTCCGACAACTACAAACATCAGCGAGATGGTTCCGAACAGTCCAGACCAGTAACTCTCGCTGACACCAAAGGCCAACCATGAGCCAAGAGCTAGAGAAACTGTTGTGAATGTGAATAGGTGCAGCCAATTGTTTACACGCTTGACTGAACTTTCCTCATCACTACTTACAGCAGTAAACCAAATCGACTTGGTGGCCAAGGCAAGAATTGTTACAGCTGCAAACGCAGAGAATGAAACCGGCTCAGGTGCAACACCGAATGTAAGCCCACTAGTAATAGGCCATTGGAGGGCAAAGATAGCAAATGCAGATGAGATGAAGAATGTGAGAGTCTTTAGCGCAACATTCTCACGCTTAGCAAGGTCCTTCTCGTAATCGAGATCAGGTGTGCCCTTGTCAATTGCAAACTGCATCTTGCCAATTTGCTTACTTGCCAAAGCAATTAGGATACCGGTGAGACCAAGAGCTGCAGCCATCCAACCGAAAGAAGAACTTCTAAATTCAAACCTGCTTCCAAGATCTCCTATTGCATAAACTGCTCCAGCCGTAGCTAGTGCAACTATAGAAATAATCTTCCAACCAAAGTTTGCTTTGAATCTTGCCAAGACAAATGATGCAGCAGCAACAATAGAAAGATCAAGTGCCCAGAACCAAGCTGGTGCAGTTTCCCAAGTAAATGTTGGGCTTGAAATATCTCCAGTTACCAGAATTGCAAACATCAACATCGCTGAGGAGAATGTGGCCATAAAATTTGCCAACATCACTGAGAACTTTCTTCCCCAGAAAGCTAGTAGGCCAGTAACAATCGCAACACCTAGTGTTACAGCTAAGAATCCTGGCTCCTTCAAGGTGTTCAAGTTTGTTGAAACGAAAATGCTTCCAGCAATCACGATGATTGCGCTAGCACCCATAATCAACCACTGCTGAAGTGAAAGAGACTTTCTTTCTTTTCTTACCTGCTTCACTTGAGGAGCTGGTGCAGCTGCAGTTTGAGCGGATTGTGTTGCTACCACAGGTGCACCTGCGTTTGTAGCTGAAATGAGTCTTTGTCGAACAGACATCAAATCTCTTTCGATTCGAAGATAGCTATCGCTCAAGGTTTGATAATCAAGGAGGTCTCTAGTCTTGAAGGTAAACCCACAAGGACAAGTAACTGATGTCTTTCCCTTTAGATCCTCAGCATTGAAACTGTGCTGACAGACTGTGGTTGGTAGCTCTCCCCCAGATGAAGCAACTGCTGTAGGGGCAGCCACTCGAGGGGCAACCTGAGCAACTGGTGCAACAGGAATTTGAGTTTGACTTAGTGCCTGGTTCTTCTTGTTGTTCCTAATGATCAGCACTATTCCAACAATTACGGCTCCTAGAACAAAAAGTGAGCCGCCGCCGCCGCCTCCTAGAAATAGCAGACTGAGAAGCGATGGAAGTACGATCACAGCTGCGACTATTGAGCCACAGGTGATTGCGACGATTTTGCCAGCACTGGCAGGTTGTTTGGCCATTATTTCCCCCTTTTGGAAAGTCTTATTGCCATATTAGTAACACTTAACGAAGGTCTGGAGATAAAAAGTGCTTGTTACTTTAATGTAACCCTATGTTCCCAAAGTGAACCAGCAGGGCTTTTCCAGTCTCTATACATTGTTTATAGAGGCATCTACTGCCTGATAACTCAATGTGTGAGCCTATTATCAAGGTTATGGAGTTCTTCAGCGCTGTGAGCCACGCGGCTAGCAAACAAGCTGATTGGTGGCGCTCAGCAGTTATCTACCAGGTATACCCAAGATCATTTGCCGATGGCAATGGCGATGGGATGGGAGATATAAAGGGAATAACTTCAAGACTTGATTCACTAGCGTCTTTAGGTATAGATGCCATATGGCTCTCCCCTTTCATGCCTTCACCTCAAAAGGATGCCGGCTATGACGTATCTGATTACAAAGGTGTTGACCCATTATTTGGAACACTTGATGACTTTGATCTGATGCTCACAAGAGCTCATGAACTAGGCCTCAAGATTCTGGTTGACCTTGTTCCTAATCACTCAAGTGATCACCACAAATGGTTTCAGGCTGCATTGAACTCACCCGAGGGTTCACCTGAACGAGAGTTCTATCACTTCAAAGATGGCAATGGAGAATTGCCTCCTAATAACTGGGTATCTATGTTTGGTGGTCCTGCATGGACAAGAATCACTAACCCTGATGGAACATTAGGTCAGTGGTATTGCCACCTGTTTGATTCTTCACAACCTGATCTCAACTGGGAGAACCCAAAGGTCCAAGAAGCTTTTGAAGATATTCTTCGCTTCTGGTTAGACAGAGGCGTTGATGGCTTCAGAGTAGATCAACCACACGCCATGGCTAAAGCTAAAGGTTTACCTGATCATCCATATGTTGATAGAGCAGGTGCTGGCTTTATTGAAGGGGAAGAGAATCCTCCGATGTGGTTCCAAGATTCTGTGCACACCATCTTTAGAAGATGGCGTGACATCCTTGAGAGCTATCCAGGTGAGCGAGTGATGTGTGGTGAAGCATATGTGCTTCCTCTTGACTTCATGGCTCTATGGGTTAGACCAGATGAGTTCCATCAGACATTTAACTTTAGATATCTAGATTCACTATGGACTGCAGATTCAATCTTCAAAACCATAAATGAGTCATACAAAGCATTTGATTCTGTTGGAGCACCTAGCACCTGGGTGCTCTCTAATCACGACGTAATTAGACATGCTTCGAGGCTTGGCGGAGATTACGGTCGATCAACCGCTTCAGATGGCATTGGACCTAAGGACCCTCAACCAGATAACGAGTTGGGACTAGCCAAGGCAAGAGCAGCCACACTATTCACTCTTGCTCTACCTGGTTCTATGTATCTCTATCAGGGAGAAGAGCTCGGTCTTCCTGAACACACAACTCTAGAAGATGAGTTCAGACAAGACCCGACCTTCTTTAGAACCAATGGCACAAGAGTTGGTAGAGACGGTTGTCGAGTTCCACTGCCTTGGGAAGCAGGAGCTAACGATTCCAATGGGTTCTCTTCAACTGGTAAGGCTTGGTTACCTCAACCAGAGATCTATAAGAATTATTCAAGAAACCTCCAAGAGGGAGTAACTGGCTCAACACTTGAAATGTATAAACAAGCCCTAGCAATCAGGAAGGAACTTGACCTAGGTCAGGGTTCTTTCGAATGGGTTCAAGAACTTTGTAGCTCAGATGTTCTTGCTTTTAGAAACAAAGAGATTCTTGTAATTCACAACTTTGGTCACAACTTTGGCAATAAGCCATTAGAAATACAAAACAAGACTTTGATTATTTCGAGCTCTGCTGAAACCTCAGCTGGCTTGGTGCAACCAAACGAAACTGTTTGGTTAACGAACTAATACTTTTCTAGTAGTTCGAAGTAAGCACACACAACCATCGACTCTGGTTTGACTTCATGGCCGCAGCCTTCCCAGAATGCTCTGTGGCTTCTCCTGAAGTCATCCCCGCTGAGATCTCCTTCCGCTTCAGCCAGAGCAAACTCATCTGAAACTTCATCAAACTGCACCACATCTACTCTTGTGATTTGAATTTTGCCAACAGGCTGGTTCTCGTTTCCAACAAGAATGAAGATTTCACCAACACTTTCAACTGGCTCATCCTCGTCGTAGTCGTATTCCAGCATGCCGGCTGTGGCCCGCTTATTTCCGTTGAAGACGAAATCCAGAAGCCTGTCTCTCATCTCAGCGCCATCACCGAACTCAAGAAGTCTGTGTCCATCAATGCGTTCAACTGTCATATCTAAATGCTACAAAACTTAAAGCCGTAGTCTTTAATTGAATTAGTACCAAAACCCTAGACGAGAGCATCATGACACCTAAGAAACTATTCAATACCTTTGCTAAAGCCGAAGCAGTTACCTGGACACTACTTATAACTGCACTGATTCTTAGGGCTACAGGTTTTGACCCAGTAGCTGTCGCTATTGCTGGAAGCATCCACGGTGCTGTGTTCCTAGGTTATGCAGTGACCGCAGCATTGACAGGTGTGAACCAAAGATGGGGATTTGGTAAGACAACTCTTGCAGTTGCTTTGGCAATTGTTCCTTATGCAACTATTCCTTTTGAGATAAGAGTTGCCAAGAACGGTTCTCTTGACGGATCTTGGCGAACAGAAGTAAGTGAAGACCCAAGAGATAAGGGATTCATTGACAGATTGTTCCGCTGGTTCATTGCAAGACCAGTAATTCTGGTTGTTGTTATTGTGGTTGGCCTTACAGCCTTGTTCTCTTTACTGGTAACCCTGGGCCCACCGAATGAATGGTTCGACTAGGTATTCAGAATCTTCTTGATTCTCTCTAGCGATACTGGTTCCACTGTTCCAAGACTTTGAGCAAATAGGCTCACTCTAAATTCCTCTAAGGCCCAACGTGCCTTCACGATGTTTTCAGGCATGCCATCTTTCAACGGCAAAGAACCACCAGCATTTTCAAACAGCAAGATTGCTTGATTGAGTTCAATCTCTAAACGTCTATCTCTTTCAAGATCTTCAAGTAACTTGTTTGTTCTTATCTTGTTAGCTTGGAGATAGACAGGCAAACGATTCAGTCTTTGTAAACCTGTTGTGCTGATGAGTTTGCTTGTCATTAGTTGAGCTAAGTGCTTCTTTTGATTAGCTAAGACAAACAACAGAGAAATATCTTGAAGAAGCGATATAGCTTTACTCGCTTCTCTTGAAAGTAGTGAAACCTGCGAGATAACCTGCATGCACCTTTGACACTCTTCAAGAGCCTTGCTTGCAACTTCTTTGCTAACAATGGAAGTGTCTAGATTCGACAAAGTCTGATTCTCAATCTGTTCTTCAGTTAGAGCCAGAATTACATCTTCAACGAAAGCAGCTATGTTTCGATAGCCGACAGAAACAATGGCTAGCTTGTCCTCTTTGGATAAACCTTCAGTAACTTGAGCAACTGGCGCATTTACTAGAGATATAACCTCATTGATGAACTGCTGTCTTAGTTTCAAGGCATCAATGTTTGGAGTTAGCACCTTTGCCATACCTGGCTTGTGTTTGATGAAGGCTGGATCGAACTTCTGCTTGAGTTCATCAAGTTCAAGGCTTACGCCTTTTATCTCTTTGTTTTCAGCTACTGTTTTGTAAGTAATACGCAGAGAGTGCGGAAGTTCTTCCGGTTTGAAATCAGTCGCAGTCATGTGTGTACCACTTAGTGTTCTAAGTGTTTTAGCAATGGTTTCAACAAGTGGCTCTGTTGGGTTCTCTGGAAGCGTGGCTAGTGCTTTTTCAGCCCAGTCAGCAGCTGGCACAACATACTTCCTGATGTTCTTAGGAAGAGTTCTAATCAGTTCAGCAATCAAGTCTTTTCTTAGTTCTGGAACTAACCAGTCAAAAGCATCTCGGGTTATGGTTGGAAGCTCCGCGATTGGAATAACAACAGTTAGACCATCTTCGATTTCCCCTGGTTGATACTTGTGTTCCAGCTTGTAGGTGTTCTCACCAAAGGTCCACTTACTAGGTATCTCAATACGTTCTGTAGTTTCTGGCGGTAACAGGTCTTCGCGAGTCATAGTTAGAAGGTTTGGTGTATCTCTCTGAGCTTTCTTCCACCAACCTTCAAAGCTTCTGGTTGAAACAACTTCTTGAGGAATTCTTGTCTGATAGAAACGGAAGACATCTTCATCATCAGGAGCATAAAGAGGTTTCTTAGATGTCTCCGCTAGTTCTTCTAGTCGCTTGAGTACCTCTTTGTTTTCTCTATCAAAGCGCTGCTTTGAATCCCACTCACCTTGAACAAGAGCGTGTCTAATAAATAGTTCTCTAGAGAGTTTCATATCAAGTCTGGAATACTGCATTCTTCTTGAGACAACAATCGGAACACCAAAGAGCATCACTCGCTCATAGGCAACAACAGAGCCTTGAGATTTCTCCCAGTGCGGTTCACTGAAAGATCTCTTTACTAGATCTCCTGCAAGAGCCTCTGCCCATTCAGGGTTGATGGCTGCATTCATGCGAGCAAAAACACGGCTTGTTTCAACAAGTTCAGCACTCATCACGGCAGCAGGTGGTTTCTTAGCTAGAGAAGACCCTGGAAAGATAACAAACTTCTTAGCGTTAGAACCTAGGTACTCATTACTCACCTTGGCAGGCTTATCGCTCTTCTTGACTAGATCTCCAGCCTTCTTATCACTTAGTTGCTTGAGTCCTATTTGAGAGAGCAGACCTGAGAGCAAGCTCTTATGAATACCATCAGGGTCTGCTTTAGCTTCTCCTGGAATAAGGCCTAGTGGTTTAGCGATGGTTGTTATCTGTCTAACTAGGTCTTGCCATTCTCTGACTCTTAGATAGTTGAGAAACTCGTTCTTACAAAGTCTTCTAAATGCAGATGACGAGAGTGCTTTCTGTTTTTGTTCTATGTAATTCCAAAGATTTAGAAGAGTCAGAAAATCACTTGTGACATCAGTGAATCTTGCATGGGCTTGATCTGCTTGCGGTCTCTTGATTACAGGTCGCTCTCTAGGGTCTTGAATAGTAAGACCTGCAACAATAATCATCACTTCACGAACTAGGTCATGTTTTCTTGATTCAAGTAACATGCGACCAAAGCGAGGTTCAATCGGTAACCTTGCTAGATCTTTACCAATAGGTGTGAGTTCAACTGTCTTACTCTTTGGATCTTTCAAACAACCAAGTTCTCCTAGAAGAGCAAGTCCATCTTTAACACCTCTTTGTTCTGGTGCTTGAAGAAATGGGAACTTAGTTATCTCACCTAGATCTAATTGAGCTGCTTGCAGAATTACAGAAGCAAGGTTGGTTCTTAGAATCTCAGGATCAGTGAACTCTGACTTAGCTTCATACTCAAGTTCCGAATAGAGCCTGATGACAACACCTGGGCTTGTTCTTCCTGCACGTCCTGCTCTTTGATTAGCACTGGCCTTAGAGATTGCTTCAATAGGGAGTCTTTGTACCTTTGCTGCCGGTGAGTATCTAGAGATACGAGCAGTTCCAGCATCGATAACGTATTTGATGTTTGGGATAGTAAGAGATGTTTCAGCAACGTTAGTTGCCAAGATGATTCTTCTCTTGAGGCCTGCAACCTTGCTGGTTTCAAATACCCTGTGTTGTTCAGCTGAAGATAATCTTCCATAAAGAGGTAATACTTCAATGCCTGCGCCTAGAGCACCGGATGTGATTCTTCCTTGAATAGCTTCTTGAGCATCTTTGATCTCTGATTCACCTGAAAGGAAAACAAGGACATCTCCTTGTTCTTCAAGAAGTAATTCATCAAGGGCACTCAGGATTCCATCGATGTAATCTCTGGCTGTTGTGCTGGCATCAGGATCTGGATTGTCTTCTTCATCCTGATTGATGGGACGATATCTAACCTCAATAGGAAATGTTCTTCCAGAGACTTCAATGATAGGAGCATCATTGAAGTGCTTACTAAAAGATCCTGGGTCAATAGTTGCTGAAGTGATGATGACTTTTAGATCTGGTCTTTTAGGAAGTAGCTGTTTGATGTATCCGAGCAGGAAGTCGATGTTTAGGCTGCGCTCGTGAGCCTCATCGATGATGATGGTGTCGTACTGCTCAAGCTTCCTGTTTCTCTGCATCGCATTGAGCAAAATGCCATCAGTCATTACTTTGACTTTGGTTTTAGGACTTGACTGATCTGTGAACCTAACTTGGTAACCAACTAGGTCTCCAAGATCAACCTTTAGTTCTTCAGCAATACGCTCGGCTACCGCTCTGGCTGCGATTCTTCTTGGTTGAGTGTGAGCGATGCTGGTTCTACCCAGCTCAAGACACATCTTGGGAATCTGCGTGGTCTTACCAGAACCTGTTGCTCCAGCTACAACAACTACCTGGTTGTTCTTGATAGCTTCCAGAATCTCGCTACGGCGAGCGCTTACCGGTAAGTCTTCCGGGTAGCTAATCTTCTGGATGTTCACTAGACCAATGGTATTTGGCTCTAGCCCTGCCAATAAGTGAAAGCCCCAGCCGTGGAGGGCTGGGGCTTTCGTGGCTAGTGAGGGATTCGAACCCCCGAAGGCTGAGCCGGCTGATTTACAGTCAGATCCCTTTGGCCGCTTGGGTAACTAGCCAGTGCTCCCGGCCGCCTGTAATCAGCCGGACGGGTGCTTGTAAAGAATACCTGAAACTAAGCCCTTACCGCCAATCGCCCTTACACAACGAATAGGTTCCAATCTCAAGGGATTACCTGTAAGGGACTGTAACAGCAGATAGATTACAGAGAGATTTGCATACTTTTACAGAAAATAGGTTTTAGACGTGGCAGGCATCGTAGATGTTGCTCGTGAGGCTGGGGTCTCAACAGCAACTGTTTCAAGAGCACTAAGTGGTAAAGATTATGTCTCTATTGAGACCAAGGAACTAGTTCAGTCAGTAGCTGACCGTTTGGGCTATGTGCCTTCGGCTTCTGCATACACGCTGGTGACAGGTAGAACTAAGAACATTGGTGTTGTAGTTCCTTATGTTGACCGCTGGTTCTTCTCAACTGTTCTTGAAGCTATCGATAGAGAGCTAGTCAAGGCTGGCTATGACGTTACTTTGTATAACCTCTCCTCAGGTGATGATCACCGTAAGTCAATCTTCACTAAGTCTTTGCCTCGTAAGAGAGTGGACGCTGTTATCTGTGTTTCAGTGAAGATGAGTGAAGAAGAGATCTCTGCATTAACAAGAGTGAACAAGCCACTGGTATCTCTAGGTGGTTTGATCAAGGGTGCTAAGACCATCAGGATCAATGACACAGCAGCTGGAGCATTGGCTACCAACCACCTCTTGTCTATGGGTCATACCCGTATCGCCATGATTGGTCAGAGTGAATCTACCGATAACTTCTATGGAGTCTTCGATGTTAGAAAGGTTGCTTACGAAGCAGCCTTGAAAGAAGCAGGCATTGAACCTAGACCTGGTTGGTATAGAGCAGTTCCTAGATATGCAATTAGCGAAGGATACGCTGCTGCCAAGAATCTTCTAGGTGATCCACACAATGCACCAACAGCTATCTTTGCCTCTTCTGATGAATTGGCTGTAGGAGTATTGCTTGCTGCTAAAGACCTAGGTCTCAATGTCCCAGCAGACCTATCTATTGTCGGGGTGGATAACCACGAATTAGCTGAGTTCTTTGGAATCACAACAATCAACCAGAATGTTGTTGGCCAAGGTGAACTATTGGCTAAGACCATGCTTGATTTACTGGATAACCCAGAGCAGAAGGTGCCTGAAATAACAGAATGGCCTATTGAACTCATTGTCCGATCCAGCACATCAAGAGCCCCATCTCAGGCTTAGTTCGTTAGAATCACTGTTATGGCAGATTCCTCATTCGACATAGTCAGCAAAGTTGACAAGCAAGAAGCGTCTAACGCTCTAACTCAGGCTGAAAAAGAAATTGAACAGCGCTATGACTTCAAAGGTGTTGGCGCATCAATTGAATGGTCAGGCGAAAAGATCTTGATGAAGGCAAATAGCGAAGAGCGCGTTAAGGCTGTTCTAGATGTTTTCCAGAGCAAGTTGGTCAAGCGTGGCATATCGCTCAAGAGTTTGGATGACGGCAAGCCTTATGCATCTGGTAAAGAATTCCGTATCGAAGCCACACTAAAAGATGGCATCGAACAGCCTGAGGCTAAAAAGATTGCTGCAATCATTCGTGAGCAGGGACCTAAGTCAGTCAAGGCAAACATTCAAGGTGATGAGCTAAGAGTTGTTAGCAAAAGCCGTGATGATCTTCAAGAAGTCATGGAGCTTTTGCGTTCAAGCGATCTAGATATTGACGTTCAGTTCACTAACTATCGCTAAATACTAAATCTCAGGATTTAGCTTTATCTCTTTATGCCTATTAGCAACTAGTCCTGCAATTAAGCCTGCAATAGCGAATGTGACTATTGGGAAAATCATTGCTAATGGTAAAGATGATGCATCAATGAGTGAACCCATAAACATCTTGGCGAATATGACAACAATTGTGTTGAACAAAAGCATTCTGCTTAGCGCTTGAGCAGCTGATAAACCTTCTACGTTTCCTGCCGCACTGAAGTAGCCCGGCACCATGGATGAGATTCCAAGTCCAGCAATTGCGAAGAAAAGACAAAGTAGGAATAGCGCAAGTGCTTGATTGGATTGAGCCAAGCTAGCAGAAGTGAAAACTGCCAAAGCTAATGCCACTGAACCAAAAAGCCCGCCAACCTGAGAAAGTCTGGCAACGTTGTATTTCAAAGTGAGTCTGCCGATAGAGAATCGACCAACAATCATGGCGATAACAAACACTGTGTATGGCCAGGCTGCTCTTGAAGGATCAAGGCTTAGAACTTCTTTGCCATAAACACTTGCCCAGTCCATGACCACTAGTTCTGGCCACATCCCCATAAACCCACCAACAGATAACAGCCATAAGAACCTAGGTGTCTTCAGCCAAGAGATACGTTTCTCTGGAACATCTTTATCAACAGCATCGCTCTCTGTTGGTTGAATCATATGACGGGCTGCCCAGAGGAAAAGGATGATGCAAAGCAGAGGCATTAGGAACATCTGAAGCTTAAGGGGTGTGAAGGCTGCGATTACACCTGAGACCGCTGCGGATGTGGCTGCACCAATACTCCAAGAGCCGTGGAAGCTACCTAGCAACACCTTGTCCACTCGCTTTTGGAACATAACAGCTTGAGAGTTAAGAGCAATGTTGAAAACACTGATTGAGAACGATAGGAAGAAGTTCAGAATCATAAACAACCACCACTGAGTTGGATATGGCAGTGCAAGCAAAATACCAGACAGAGCAACGCTTGAATATTTGATGATTGGTGTTGTGCCAAATCTTATGATCAAACGACTGGTGAACAACAAAGGGATAAGAGCACCTGCTCCACCAAAACCAATAATGGTTCCCCAAAGTTCTTTAGAAACATTTAGGTTTTCAATGAACTCTGGAATACGAGGCATCCAAGATAAAGTGGCGAAGCCCTGAGAGAAGAAGATAACCATCAGTGCAAACTGAGCGGTCTTTGCTCTCTTATCTGAGATCCCTGTTTTCTTACTCATCCTCAGTCGTTCTTAAAGGCAGCTTTGAGAAAGTCTTCACGATCAACAAGCTTGACTCTTTCACGATCTTGGGATGCTCCGATAGCTTTCTCAGTTGCATCGATCTTTAGCCACTCTGGCCAACCTAGGAACTGCACACTCTTTGAATTTAGAAGTGCAACTATGTCATCTTCATGAGCGTGCTCTGGTTGCCACCATGTTGCTCTGTCTTCAATCACACAAGCAATTGTTTCCATGGCATCGCTCTTGGTGTGACCAATAAGACCTACTGGTCCTCGCTTGATCCAGCCAGTTGCATAAACACCAGGTATTGGTTCACCTGAGGAATCTAGAACTCTTCCTGCAGCATTGGTGATAACACCATACTTGTTATCAAAAGGAATTGAATCTAGTTCTGAACCAAAGTAACCAATCGCTCTGTATACGGCTTGAACAGGGAATTCACGAATCTCTCCAGTTGCTGTAACCCCACCCTTACCATCAAGTTCAGTTCTCTCAATCTTGATAGCAGTGACCTTGCCATCTTCACCAACTATTTCTTTAGGCGAACTAAAGAAATGCAGGTGAAGCCTCTTTGTGGCTCCAGTTAATTCTTTGCCTCTGTGACTCTCGAGAGTGTTGACCATAACTCTGGTCTGGTTGTTGGTATCAATGGCTTCTTGTGATCCAGCATCGTATTTGAAGTCTTCGTCATAAACGATGGTGTCAACACCTTCGATATCACACGCTTCACGAAGCTCAAGTGGTGTGAACTTCACTTGAGCAGGACCACGTCTACCGAAGACGTGAACATCAGTAACTGGAGATGCTAGCAGTCCTTGATAAACGTTGTCAGGAATGTCGGTTGAGAGAAGATCTTCTGGTTGCTTAGCCAAGATACGTGCTACGTCTAGAGCTACGTTTCCGTTTCCTAGCACAGCAACTTCTTTAGCGTGTAGTGGCCAGGTTCTAGGGAAATCTGGATGAGCGTCATACCAGTTCACGAAATCAGCAGCACCATAGCTACCATCAAGTTCAACACCAGGGATGTTTAGTTCTGCATCTTTGATTGCACCGGTTGCAAAGATAACTGCGTTGTAGTGAGCCTTTAGTTCATCGAGAGTGATATCAGTTCCATACTTCACATTTCCAAAGAAGCGGATGTCTCCTCTATCTAGAACTTCATAGAGGGCTCTAATGATTCCTTTGATTCTTGGGTGATCAGGAGCAACTCCATAGCGAACTAAACCATATGGTGCAGGAAGTAAATCAAATAGGTCAATGCTCACATCAAAGTCTCTTTCAGCTTTGATGATTAGATCCGCTGCATAGATACCGGCAGGGCCAGCACCAACTATTGCTAAACGCATTTTGTTCAAGTTAATTCAAATCCTTTTTTACTGTTCGCGGTCAACAACTGCCTCAGCGAATACTCGCAGAGCGTCTTTGACTGGTGAATCTGGTAGTGGTGCTAGAGCTGCCACAGCATCTGCTGCCCATTTCTTGGCTAACTGGTAAGCCTCTTCCAAAGCAGGGTGCTCACGAAGCCTCGCTACCGCTAGTGCTAACTGGTCATCATCTTCGAGCCCAGCATCAATTATCTCAATAAGTTCTTTAGCCTTAGGGTCAGTGGCTGCATGGGCTCTAAGTAGAAGGGTTGGCATGGTTGGCACACCTGCACGAAGGTCAGTACCTGGTGTCTTACCTGACTGATCTGATGCAATGTCAATAACGTCATCGATTAGCTGGAAGGCTACCCCAACCTTCTCACCATAGATTCTCATCGGTTCACGATATTCATCTGGACCGTCACCATAGACAACACCTAGTTCGGCACTAGCTGCAATTAGTGATCCAGTCTTGTCAGCAAGAACTTGAATGTAGTGATCGATCGGGTCTTCATTGTTCTGCGGACCTAGGGTTTCGTGTAGCTGGCCTAAACATAATCTTTCAAAAGTATCTGCTTGCAAAGAAAGTGCTTTGCCACCCAAACGACTAACAATCTGTGATGCTCTTGCAAAGAGTAAATCTCCAGTCAAGATAGCAACGCTGTTACCCCAAACCTCATGAGCTGTTGGTACACCTCTGCGCATTGGAGCTCTGTCCATAACGTCATCGTGATACAGAGTTGCAAGATGTGTGAGTTCAACAACTACTGCTGCCTTGACAACTTGATCCTTAGAGTCATCACCTAAAGCTGCGCCTAGTAAAACTAGAACTGGACGAAGTCGCTTGCCACCTGCTTCAAGTAAATGTCTTGAAGTTACATTGGCAACAGGATCTGTGTGGGTAACAGCTTCAAGTAATTGAATCTCAACCTGCTCTAAACCAGACTGAATCTTCTTTAGTAGCGCTTTATCAACTACCTTACGTAGTTGTGGCGGAAGAACTATCTTGTTCATTTACTTGCCTTCTTAGCGCTATGAATAGCTACGATTCCAAAACTTGAATTCTTATAGGTTGCATCTTTAAATCCAGCATCAACTAACCACTGCACAAGCACTTCTTGCTTAGGCCAAGCAGCAATAGATTCTGAAAGGTAGTCGTAGGCACCTTTATTCTTTGCCAGTAACTTACTAAGTGTTGGGAGAACGTTGGCTAGGTACCAGCGGTATAAAGAACCAATGACCGGAGTTCTAACATGAGAGAACTCGCAGATAACTACTACCCCGCCTGGCTTTAGAACTCGCAACATCTCTGCCAGAGCTTTCTTTGGATCAACTACATTTCTAAGTCCAAAAGAAATAGTTACGGCATCTACTGATTCATCACCGAAAGGTAACTGCGTTGCATCTGCATAGACAAATTCAAGTTCTGGATGGCGCGCTCTTCCAACTGCCAACATGCCTTCACTAAAATCACTGGCAATAACTTTGACCCCAGGCTTAGCGAAAACAACAGATGATGAACCGGTGCCGGCTGCTAGATCTAGAACGGTTTGTCCACTGGTTGGATTAACGCTCTTCAAAACTTTTTTACGCCATAAACGGTCTTGACCGAAGGAAAGGAGATCATTTGTGCGGTCGTAGCTCTCAGCAACCGAATCAAACATGGCTGCGACTTCTGCCGGCTTTTTAGCCATATCCGCTTTATTCACTAGCCAAGTCTAATCTTTGACCTGATTAGTATCTACTGCTCGAATGACTAAAGATTGTTCGATTTTGTTCCTTTGCTTCTATAAGCACCAAAAGAGGCAAGTCCTAGTAGCCCGAAAGCTGCAATCCCTAGACCGATAACCAATGTTCTAGCCCCGTCCATGAACTCATCGGCTGGAGTTACCGTAGTTAGAACTAAACCTTTGACTGGCAATGGATCGAGTTTGTAAGGGTCAAAGCCTTTAACCTGCTCGGTACCGATAACACCAATTTGTTGCCCAATGAAGTTTGATCTTTGGGACTGCTCTGCACCGGTAGGCAGTATTGGCAGAATGTAGCTATCTGGGTTTTCTTGCTTACCCATGTTCATAATCACCGGTGGGATTACTACACCCTCATAGTTTTCGTAGTTCTCTTCAATTTCATTGTGACGTTGAGTGAGTTCATCGTGTTCTTGTTCAACGTTTTCAGTGGTAACAGTTGTATCTGTCTCTTCTTCGTGCTCATCTGCGAAGCTGGCAGACGGAATTGTCAAAAAGGATAGGAGAACTAGAGCTGCGAGAGTATTTAGAACTTTCGGCATCTTTAGCTCCTTCCACTGATTTAGGCTTGTATTTAGGATATCCCAGTCAAAAGCCAGTAGTTTAGGCTCGCAGGGGGTTTCACAGAGAATGCTCAGACGAAGATAACGGACATAAATACTTGAACCTAAAGGTGAATTCAAGGCTCATTGCAGCCAGTGAATTGGGTCTAAGCGAAGGCTTCAGCTTTGCAGATCTCCTGGGTTCAAATAGTTCAGCCTTTATATACGAGCATCAAGGCTTGATCGGCTGGGGTGAAGCTCTGAGGCTTGAAGCATCAGGGCCTGATCGAGTTCTTGATTTAGACCAGTCCTGGTCAGACCTAGTTGCCAGCGCAGACATTGAAGATTCAGTGAACCTGCCTGGCTCAGGTCTAGTCTCTTTCGGATCTATAGCCTTTTCAGCTCAAAGTAAAACATGCAGCGTTTTAGTGATTCCAAAAGTTGTGATCGGCAAACTAAATGAGAGCCTCTGGATCACAACAATAAACATCTCTGAAGAAGATGGCTTAGCGCTTATTGATTTAGAGAGTTCATTTAGTTCCGCCTACTTTGAACCTGGTCAAATCTCTCTAGAGCAATACAAACTCAATGTTGATAAAGCCCTAACCGCTATCAACAGTGGTGTGATTGAGAAGGTCGTGCTGGCTCGAGATCTCAAGGCAACCGTTTCTAAAGATTTCAATATCAACCCAGCGCTTAAAAAGCTAGAGAGCAAGTTCGACACTTGCTATATCTATTCGGTAACTGGGTTATTTGGAGCAAGCCCAGAACTTCTAGTAAAGGTGTATCACTCAGAGGTAAGCGCTCGAGTGCTAGCTGGAACTGCTGGTCGTGGCACAGATCCTGGTGTCGATCAGGCAATTGGAACAGCGCTTATTGAATCCACTAAAAACAGAGCAGAGCACAAGTTCGCAATTGATTCACTAGTTTCTGAGCTTGAAGAATTTTGTGTCGAGATCAATGTCGATGCCCAGCCATTTAGCATGGCACTGCCAAACCTTTGGCATTTAGCTAGCGATGTTAAAGCTGTGCTCAATTCAGAATCTAGTTCGCTACAAATAGTTAGCGCCTTGCATCCATCAGCCGCTGTTGCCGGCACACCTAGAGATAAAGCATTAGCTGTTATAGATGAGATTGAAAATGTTGACCGTGGCAGATACGCAGGTCCTGTCGGTTGGCTAGGTGCAGATGGTGATGGAGTATGGGCTATAGCGCTTAGAGGTGCTCAGCTAACTAAAGAAACTCTTACTGCCTTTGCTGGCTGTGGGATTGTTGCAGGTTCTGAAGCTCAGGCTGAATTAGAAGAAGCAATTCTAAAATTTAAGCCAATAGTTGATGCGCTTAGCTAGTCCAACTGCACTTCAATAATCACTCGACCCTTGATCTCTAGGGCTAACTCGTAATCACTAACTGTCTTAGGGTTTAGATACTTCCAGCCGTAAGCTTCCGCAAGTTTAGAAATGTCGACATTTTGAGGTGTTTGAAATATCCTCTTGAAAGTATTTGGCTCAACACTTTGGGCAACTTCCAGATTGCTAAAGATCTTTCCGCCGTTGTCATTGACAACTATTACCTGAATATCTAGTGGTCCATCATTTGCATCCAGAGCTAATGAACCAACATCGTGCAAGAAGGTGAGGTCTCCCATCAAAGCCCTGACCTGTTTGTCTGGTTCTTGAATAGCAATACCGGTTGCTGTTCCAATGGTTCCATCGATACCTGATAGACCTCGGTTAGCCCATGCTCTAACTTCAATAGCTGGCGCGTAGAAGTCAGCTTCTCTAATTAGTTGTGAAGCACCTAGAACCAATATGTTCTCTGTAACAGGGGATGCTTCCCAAGTCTTTACAACTATTGCTTGTCTATCTAGCTCGCCACCAAGTGGGCTAATGTCTTTAGCTGATTCTTGAAGCCAGGTACCCAACCACTTCTGATTAGCAGCACCTACTATTGAGCTCTTTACTTTAGTTACATCATTGCCAATTTCAAAAGAGCCCATTTGGCCTTCACGAACAAACACTTTTACATCGTTTCGTCTCAGTAATGAGACCACAGTTCTACTAAGGGTAGGTTTGCCATAAACAATCACTTGCTTTATTTGTCCAGCTAGTTCTAAATCATTTGCCAAGACAGAGCGATAAGAAAGAACTGATTCAGGAATATGCCTTACTCCAGATGTTGGTTCAGCAAAGACCGGTAGCCCAAGACTTCTGATCTCACTGATATGTATTCCAGCGTTAGCACCTGCCACAACAACTGTTGGTATATCTAGCTCGAGTTGGAAGCTTTCATCATCGAGTTCCTTGACCGATTCTTCTTTGTAGTCTGCATCTTCGAGGCTTTCAAGAATCTCTGCAGCATCAGGAGTAATTGCAGACAAAGGTTCAATGAACTGTAAATTCAACTGAACTGGCTGAGCTCTCTCTCCCCAAGCCAACAACACTGCCTTCTCAACTAATTCTTTTGCTAGTTGAGGAAGTTTAGCGATGTCTTTTTCAGTAGGTGCTGGGACATCAATGCACTCGATAACTGCATCGGAGAATATACCGACCTGGTTTGTAGTTTGGTTAGCGCCTTTATCTCTAAGCTCTGCTGGTCTATCAGCAGTTAGCAGGATTAGACCAAGCCCTGAATGATGTGCTTCTAGAACTGCAGGATGTAAGTTAGCCACCGCTGTGCCAGAGGTAGTGATAATTACCTGAGGTCCACCATAAACAGCTGCACCCAAAGCATTAAAGCCAAGTGATCTCTCATCAATACGAACATGTAGGTTTGCTCTACCTGCATCAGCTACCTGAGCTGCTGCAATAGCCAATGCTTGTGATCTAGCTCCTGGTGCTAGCCAAAAATCTCTACCCCAAGCAGCAAGTTCAGCAATGATGTGAGCTGAGAATATTTGAGCTGGTGAAACTAAATCATTAGAAGAAGCTGGCTGATTATTTGTCATTATCGTTTTTGAAACGAGACCCTAAATCTCTCAGGAAGTCAGCATCATCATCTGGTGCAATCGGACGTGAGCGCTTAGCTCCTTGACCAGAGTCACCATCAATAGGTCTTCCAATAGTGATATACAAAAGACCACCGATGATTGGAATGAACAGACACAGTAAAACCCAGACAATCTTTGGTAATACTCTTACCTGTCTAGGGTTAGCGCTAGCAGCATAGACGGTAGTGAATATCTGGAAGATTGCCACAGCTACGATTACGGCTAGTTGGATTCTGTTCATGAGTCAATTCTAACCGAGCACCAAACATAGACTAAAGACATGAGAAATGTTTGGCTCAAATACACCGTATACAGACTTGGCATGTTCATTGGGCTGTGCATAGTCTTTGGAATCCTAGGTATGCCTTGGATATTCACAGTGCTTCTAGCTGCCATGCTCTCCTTCGCATTCTCAATGTTCTTCCTAGGTCATCTAAGAGATGAGATAAGTAAGCAGATTTTTCAGAAGCGTTCTAACACCTTAGGTTCAGGAGACCCTGAGAGTGATTTAGAGAACGATATTGTTGACCTAGAAGCTAAGAGTAAAAAGTCCCCAGCAAAGCCCAACGGCGAATAACAGCGCTGTAAAGCTAGTTAGCTGTAGAGCAAGAATCAGATCTTTAGGCTTCTTGGCTGTAATAGCAATGATGTTGATGAACAACACTGGCAGCAAAAGCAAGTTCACAATAAATGTAGCCGGAGCTATGAACCATAGAGGCGAAACAATTGAGAACGGTGCCCAGGTCAACACAAAGAACAGAACCAGAGAAGCAGTCTTGCCAATCCTTGTTGAAAGAGTCTTCTTACCACTTAGTCGATCAGTTTCTATATCTCTAATGTTGTTTACCAACAACACAGCGGTCGCAAAACAGCCTGCAGCTATTCCACCAAACACACTGAGAATGTTGATCTCCAGTGTCTGAATGTAGTCAGTTCCAATGGTTGCAACTAGCCCAAAGAAGATAAAGACAATCACTTCACCAAGTCCTGCATAGCCATATGGGTTCTTTCCACCGGTATAAAACCAAGCAGCAAGAATACAAACCAGACCAACAAGAATGAACCACCACTGAGCGGTTAGAACTGTAACAACTAAACCGAATGCTCCAGCCAAAGCAAAGGAAAGAAAGGCAGCATTTCTAACCTTCTTAGGTTCAACAAAGCCACCACCGGTTAGTCTTGCTGGACCAACTCTGTTCTTATCTGTTCCTTTAATGCCATCACTGTAATCATTTGAGTAGTTCACGCCTATTTGAAGAAAAAGGGCTACAGCCAAAGCTAAGAGAACTAAACCTAGGTTGAACTTCGCTGCCACCTGAGCAGTTCCAGCACCAATAAGAATTGGAGCAACTGCTAGTGGCAATGTGCGAACTCTTGCGCCTTTGATCCATAACTTAACTGAACTCATTAGATACCTTCACTAAATAGTTGTCTCAAACTAACTAAATCTGTCTTGCCATTAGAAAGCCTTGGCAACCTATCAACTCGAATAACCCTAATCGGTTTAGCAGCTATCCCTAGTTGTTCAAACACTGCCCCAGCCATGAAGTCTGCTACCTCAGGAGAACCAACATAAGCAATCCCCACACGCTCTCCCCACTCAGTTGAACTAACAGCTGTTGCCCCTACTTCAACTACCCCTGGCACACTTCCAGCAACTGCTTCAACCTGATCAAGACTCATCTTTAATCCACCAGAGATCATTACTCGATCTGCTCTACCCAGAATACGTAGAAGACCTTGGTCATCGATTTCACCAATGTCTTGAGTAACTAGATAACCATCTTCACTAGCAACATCATTAGCCAACATTGCACCTTTGATAGCAACACGACCATCATCTAACTTGATGTCAACACCGCTAAGAGCTTTACCGTCATAGACACAACCACCACTTGTTTCAGCCATGCCATAGCTCTCAACAACATTGATGTTTCTCTCTCCAAAGAAAGAAAGCACTTCAGGGCTAGTTGCTTGACCACCGACAAGAATTGCTGTGAAGCGTTGTAAGAGCTTCACTAGGAAAGGATCTTGAGAAGCTAGCTGCTGCAATCGCACTAACTGAGTTGGAACAACAGAGGTGAACTTAGCATCTGCAGTAAGCATTGTTGAAGATAAAGCAAACGCTTCAGGTGTAAAAGGAACAGCAGTGTTCATCACAATTGGTTGAACATCAGCAAGGATTGATCTAACCAAGACTTGAATACCTGCAATGTAGTTGATGGGAAGAGTCAGTAACCACTGTCCTTTAGTGCCAAAGTGTTCTTCAGTTGCTTTAGCGCTGGCTATCAGTGCTTTAGCGCTGATACTGATTCTTTTAGGAATTCCTGTTGAACCACTACTCTCAACAATCAGCGCAGTGTTTGAATCAACAAACTCAGTTAAACCCTCTACTTTTACTTTCTCCCCGTTTATTTCTCTTGGAGAAATAAACACTGCACACTTACCTTCAAGTGCATCAGTTAGAGCAAGTAGAGCACCAAGCACATCATTAGCTGGAATTACTCTTAGAGGAATTTGGTTCATAGATTTAGAAGTGCCAAGGAAATGGCGACCAGTCCGGTGCTCTTTTTTCTAGGAAGCTTGTCTTTCCTTCATTTGCTTCATCTGTTCCATAAGCCATACGGGTTGCTTCACCAGCAAATAGCTGTTGACCCACTAGACCATCGTCAATCATGTTCATTCCATATTTCAATAAACGGATTGACTGTGGGGATTTAGTTAAGATCTCTTTAGCCCACTCAACACCTTTAACTTCAAGTTCAGCATGAGGTACAACAGCGTTAACAACACCCATCTCGTAAGCACGTTGCGCTGAATACTCTTGAGCTAAGAAGAAGATCTCTCTAGCAAATTTCTGACCAACCTGACGAGCAAGATAAGCAGAACCATATCCTGCATCAAAAGACCCAACATCAGCATCTGTCTGCTTGAAGCGTGCATGCTCACTTGAAGCAATAGAAAGATCAGCAACAACATTTAGTGAATGTCCGCCGCCAGCAGCCCAACCAGGCACTAGAGCAATAACAACCTTCGGCATAAAGCGCATAAGTCTTTGAACCTCAAGAATGTGTAGTCGTCCTGAACTACTATCCCCATACTCATAACCTGCACGACCACGGACTCTTTGGTCTCCACCAGAAGAGAAAGCCCAGCCACCATCTTTGGGTGAAGGACCATTACCAGTTAGAAGAACAACACCAACATCAGTTAGACCTTGAGCGTGAGTTAGCGCTCTAGCTAGCTCATCAACTGTCTGTGGTCTGAAAGCATTTCTAACCTCAGGACGGTTGAAAGCAATACGAACAACCCCTAGAGACACATGCTTGTGATAGGTAATGTCAGTTATATCAGCAAAACCATCAACTTCAGACCAGATAGTTGCATCAAAGAGCTCAGATACGTGTTTGGACATACTCCTAGACTAACAATGTGGAGATAACCAACGAAATGCGCCAGCAGATACTTGAGACTGCAAGAGTCCTAAGTATCCCGATGCGCATCAAGTTCAGAGGCATAACCACTAGAGAAGTCTTACTATTTGAAGGCCCTAATGGCTGGGCTGAATGGTCACCCTTCACAGAATATGAAAATGAAGAAGCCAGTATCTGGCTAAAAGCAGCCATTGAGTTTGCCTTTGGCGACATCCCAGAGCCAGCTGTAAACACCATCAAAGTCAATGCCACCCTGGCTGCAGTCAAAGACGTAAGAGCAGCCCTAGAACCATTTGGCAACTTCGAAGTAGTAAAGATCAAAGTTGCCGAAAAGGGACAAACACTTCAAGACGACCTTGACCGCATCCATGAAGTAAGAAAGTACTACCCAGAAGCTCGAATAAGACTGGATGCTAACGGTGGCTACGACATAGAAACAGCATTAGCCCTAGCTAATGCAATGTACGAAGAAGGTGTTCCATTGGAATACCTAGAGCAGCCAGTAAAGACCATCGCGGAACTTGCTGAACTAAAACTTAAACTCAAGCTTCTAAACATAAAGATTGCTGCTGACGAATCAGTGAGAAAAGTAAGTGACCCATTAGCAGTAGCTCAAGCCAACGCAGCAGATCTACTTGTTCTAAAAGCAGCACCACTCGGTGGCATAAACAACGCACTAAGAATTGCCAAAGAAGCAGGACTGCCTGTTGTTGTATCAAGTGCATTAGAAACATCAGTAGGAATAAGCATGGGTGTTCACCTTGCCGCTCTTCTAGATAGTGATTACGCAAGCGGTCTAGGAACAGCAGCACTACTCACAGAAGATGTAACAGACACTCCCCTAATCCCAATCAACGGTCAAATACCCGTAACAAGTATCACCCCAAACAAAAACGCTCTAACCAAACTCCAAGCACCAGCAAATAGAACTACTTGGTGGATGGATAGGTTAGAGCGTTGTTTGAACGTTTATTAGGGTTTATCGTCTTGAACAAAGTATGAGCAGATTGTCTAAATATCGAATTCGATTATTGCTATTTCCAAATCAACAAACATTAATCTACAAGATCGTTTCTTGAGCATTCTTGGAACATATTGATCTTCAAAATCGAATGAGCTTTTCTCTTTCCGACTGTGGTCTGTCCCAGAAAACAGGCTCTGATGATTACCAGTTTCAAGATGCACTCGCCCCAAAACAGCTATTTGCACAAGAAAAGTAGGTACTTTTTGTGAAAGTGATTTTTCTGCGACAACGATTTTGTGGGAGAAAAGCGGCAAAAAATTTTTTAGAGATTTACCCCGTAAAAATAATTTTGAACTAGTAAAAATGTGGAATGAGGCCATGAAAACGCAGGACAACATTTTACGTTCACAATTCGCCTCAGCTGTTGCAAATTATCGAGTGAAATCGCATCGATTTCTTGTTTCACTTTGCATTTCCCCAAATCCTGTATCTAACCTAGCTGGTTTCATTCGGAACGGATTATTTTGGCAAAACCTTGTAAAGACTGACTCAGGTTCAAGTATGATTCATCATCGCCCCTGAAATGTAAGGTCTTTAAGTTTGGGGTTAGTTCAATTAGTTTTTCAACATTTGTCAACGAAGATATCTCCGTCAAATCTAGCCTGCTTATGTTTGTCGCCACCCAGCTAAATGATCTGAAATCTATTGAGCGAGCATTTGCAATACCGAGGTAGCCGAGCTTTGGTAAGTCACTCAGATCAATAGATGTCTCCAACGCTCCCCGCAAAAAGAGTCTTTCAACAGAAGGAGGGAGAGTTCTAAACCATGACTTTCGCAATTGCGAAACAGAAACATACTTTAGGCAGTGCAACTCTCTGAGTCCTGTTATGTTCTGCAAGCTCGGCGATTCGCCGTACAGCATTTCCAAATGACTTAAGTTTTTCAAATCCAATTGAGTTCCCAGATGCACTTTTAATCTCAGACTCCTCAAGGCTTTATACCCACTAATTGGCGTTAAATTTAGGCTGTCTAAAGATGTTCTAATGTCCAAGCTTTTCACTGCCTTGAGAGACATTAAAGCCTTATCAAAATTTCTTCGTACAAATTGTTCTTCAACTTCGTACCATGAATGTTTTTTTATTACAAATTGACTTGGAAGTAATGTAGCACCAAAACCAAGCATGGTAAATACACTCAAACTGGTTGTTTTAGACTCAGAGCAGTCGTATACTACGTTCAGTCTTCCATGTGCTTTCTCAATAATCATAGTTATTGCCAGCCTAACCCTTTTGTTTGATGGAATTTATCTTGTTTATTAGATTTGGATTACACCCTCGGCATTTGATGCCCCCTGCTTGATTTATCAATGTTTGCTCAAATGTTCTTCTTTCAAGAACTGTCTTCCCCGGCATCTCGTGAAACACAAAATTCTCTATTTGCCCTTTGTAAGTGACTCCGTGTTCTTTCATTCGTCGAATCACATCCACGGTTTGTCCGATGTACTTTTTACCTCCCACAGTAAATTCGTAGACGCCTGGCCCTTTGGCAAGAGCAAGTTCCGTTACTTTCACGAATTCGACAGTTTTTACTGCTTTTGTAGTCGTAAGAAGGCCCTTCGCAACCTTGGCGACCTTACTCCCAATTGAAATCGCCTTCCCCACCCAAGCTGCTTGTTGAAGTCCTGGAATTGGGATAAAACTGGCTACAGTGAGAGCTAAATCCAGTGTGTCCCATCCGTCCCACAAGCCAGTAAAGTCACTTCCGTTGACGGGGTCATTTGGGTAGGTGTAGCTGTTTTCGTTTCCGCCTTTGATTGGGTCTTTTGAGGTGAATTGGTTGGTTTCAGGGTTATAGACTCTTGCTCCCATGAGGATGAGTCCTGTGGTGTTGGTGGCTCTTTCTTGTTGACTGTAGGAGCTGTAGTTGATGAGGTTTGTGTTGGTTTGGCTGGTTAGAGGGTTGCCAAACGAGTCATAAACACTCCAGCCACCAACAGAGTTGCTGTCTAGATCCAGGGTCGTGACTGTGTGCCCACGGATGTCTGTCAACTGCATGGACGAGGTTCTAACAGTGCCCTTGAAAGTGGTGGTAACAGCAAGCCCTGCACCTAATGATCCTGTATAGATTTCTGTGGTGAGGTTCGCCCCAGACTGTTGGGTGGTCCATTCAGGGTTATCTGAAGAGTCACTGTAATGTCTGACAGTTGTTAGGTTGCCTACTGTTTCGTTTACTCTTCTACCTAAAGCATCATAGGTAAATGAGGTTGTTGAACCAGACTGGGTGATACCTGTCACCTGATCCACCAGGCTATAGCTCAAGCTGATTCCTGCATTATTTGCTGGAGCATCAACAGCAGGGATAAACGTATTTCTACCTAAAGTGTCATAAACATAGCCATTGGTTGTGAGCTGTGATTCAGCGTTGAAACTATTTGTTTTAGTTGTGGTAGCACCACAAACTCCGACACTGCTGCTTGTTCTATCTCCTCGAGTGTTATAGCTGTAACTCTCGGAGAAACAAGAAGCACCATTAGAGGACACTGATGCAAGCCTTGAAGAAGAGTCATAACCATAAACAGTGGCCTTTGGTGAAGCACTACTAGAAGAATCAGGTGCTAGCTCTCGTATTACCCGGCCATAGCCGTCGTACTCCCTGCTCCAAGACAACACAGTAGATGCCACAGAGCCGTAACTCATTGAAGAGATCTGGCCAGCATCATTAAACATGTTGGTCTGGGTAACACCATTAGGGCCAGACTGGCTGGTTAGCCTGCCGTATTCGTCATAAACACCCGAATACAGGTAACTGAAAGGTGTTCCGGCAGAACTAGAACCAGTGATGTTCATAGCTGTAACTAGGGCTCCAGGCTCTGAAGTATTGCCGTAAGTGTAAGAAGTGGTTGTTCGAGGTGAAACAACAGTTGAGACAGATCCTGCAGCTAACTGTCCTGAAGGAACATAACTCGTGGAGGTAACCTCTCCTAGGCTGTTTGTTGAAGTTATCTGTCTACCCCAGGCATCGAAAGTTTGACTTGTTTCACTTTGCTTAACCCCTGCAACATAGCTTTCAGTTTTAGTCTCTAAAAGAGACACTGGATCGTAAAGGTGCTTAGTAGATATCGATGCAGCACCTGATGCTGAAACAGTTGAAGTATCTGCTCTACCATCAGCCAGATAAGTGTTTGTTGTTGTTCTAACTAGAGAACCGAAACGATATTCTGCAACAGTCAAAGGATTCAACGCAGGATCATAGGCAGAGACATGACTCTTTGATGAAGGCAGTGTTTCACCTGTTTGTGAAATACATAGCAAATCCTGCCAAGCCGGCTTCAAACCACACTCAGGGAACAAACTATTAGCAGCAGAACTGTAATACACATAGACATCAGTTCTAGCATCAACACCATTAGACCCAGGAGCAACAGATTTAACTTGCTGTCCAAGCTCATTGAAAACTGTCTTTGATGTTGAAACCAAAACCTCAGAACTATCAAAAGACTCTACGAGCGTTGGTATCCCTAAAGTCCAACCCGAAACAGTGCTGCCATCTTGAGGGGCATAATCCTTTTTTGTGCTACCCAACACTTGAATGACTGTATCTGGTGACTGCGCCAAGACTAACTCAACCTTTGAAGAAGTCAACAGGCCAGTTAACGGTTCACCCTCACGATAATCGTCATAAGTGTAACTTGTATATGTTCGAACTTCTTTAGGGTCGCCAGATGCATCCAAAACAGTCTTTTTAGGGGACCAAGTTTCAGATAGATAAGCACCATTAGGGACAGTGAAGCCATTTACCTGTGTATAAAACTTAGAGACACTGGCATACATAAACTCATCAAAGGTGCTGCCACCTTCAGTTGCTGTCCGATCTAATACGTTGTTTATACCCTGGCTATCGAATGTGGCGTAAACAACATTTTTAATTCGGATTGTTGCGGTGTAGAGCCATTTTGTTTTACCGTAGCTAGCGGTGTTAGTTGGTTTACCGTCAACATCGAGGAATGTGAAATCAGCGTTACGCCAGAGCGCACTTGTCGACGCTGGCACGATCACGTTTCCTGAAGCGTCCAGTGGGATAGTACTATCAGCCCCGAAAACGGCCGCCGCATAGAACGGGGCTGTTTCTTGACCCCAAAGCAAAGTAGTGGAAAGTGGCAAGTTCGGCAAGAAACCAGTGTTACCTGAAGGGTTCAGGTCATAAACAAAGGTTTGCTCCACGTTTGAGGAAGCAACCCAACTACTGTTTAGGCTTCTAGCGACCTGCACAAGCCTGCCTGAAGCATCATATTTGAATGTGTAAGGAGCGAAACCACTCACAGAAACTTTAGAAAGCTTCCCTAAACCGTTGTATTCATAGGAGACAGTGGAGCCGTTTGTGTTATCTGTGACCTGCATCAACACTCCAGATTCATAGGTGTATGACTTCTTCAAAACTGTTACTGGTGAACCAGTAACAAGATCTAGGTATTTGTAACTTATAGTTGCAAGCAGTCCTGCAGCGTTATAGGTGTAAACCAAACCTTGAGTAACAGAGGTACCCTGACAGCCAACTGTTCCTAAAGCTGCATATCCTGAGGCAGAAACTCGACCTGTTGCATCAAAAGTCGTTATAACTGCTCTAGTTGAAGCATTTGATTTAGCGCACAATAAACGCCAATCACCGCTAGTTGGCTTCATGAAGGTAGTAGTTGCCTGATCAGTTTCAGTAACAGTCAACACGTTTCCTGCAACTGAAACTTGCAGGTTAGCAGCTTTCGCCTCATCAGATACAGGAGTCAAAGTTGTTGTGCCACTGAACTCTAAAACATCTGAGTCAGGACTAATCAAATAGTAATGACCATTATCAGGATCGTTAGTGGCACTGTAACCAGAAAGAGCTGTCGCATCGCTAGAGAAAGATGCTGACCAACCTTCACCAAACACTGAGTTCTAGAAACAGATAGGGACTGTAAACCAACCTGTTGACTGTAATCGGTAGTCGACATGTTGAATTTGCCGGAAACCAAAGAAACAATTCCAGGACCTGCTGATGCGACTGCGCTATCTAAACTATTAGGCAACCTTGTTACAGAGAAACCTGAATCATCTGAGCAAAACCATTCAGCGATAGAGGAATAGTAGAAACAAAAACGCAGATCGATAGTTACAGGAATATTCTGCGGCAAGGAAGGAGAACTGAAAACACCGATGTTTGACACATTCAGTTTGTAATCGTAAACACCTTTCAAACCTGATTTTGTAGTCAACGGAATGTTTGATTCGGCTGCATCCCAAGCGTTGGAAGTTCCTTGTTTACGCCACTCAATGGAGGCCGAAGTTGGTTGTAAACCAGACATCGAGGCGCCGTATCCAGAGACCATAACGCTAGATGCAACGGTAGGTCCTGTCAATGGAGAAATAGCTCCCACATAGCCGAAAGTCATTGTGTGTGAAGCGGTGACAGATGCGATGCCATTTGTTTTCTTAGCGACTGCTGTTATTCGTCGTTGAAAAGAGCCTGCAGGAAGAGAAATTGCCTGGCTCAAAGACCCGTCAACGTTTGTTTGATAATTTACTGGCGCGGATCCATCGACACTGATGCTAAGCGTGTTTGTTCTATAGCTCTCAGGAGCTGCAGTAGAAGATACAGTACAAGTCACCGGTGCAGTTGGTGTGTATCCACCTTGGTATCCGTTTGCGTAAGGACAGGTAATAGTAGGTGTCAGTGGTTGTGTTGCTTCAACCTTGAAGGTAAGCACCGGAGATTAGGATTCAGAACTGACTCGACTGTCAGAACTCGATGCTCTAACAAAATAGGTCTGATTATTAGTCAAAGCTGTTGTTGGTTTACAGGTGCCTGAACTACCGCTTGAAACAATGACAGTACACAAAGTACTACTAGCCGTTGTAGAAGTTGCTGTTGGGTAGGCCTTGAAAGCTAAAGTTACATTTCCGCCATCAGGATCCAAAGCCTTAGAAGTGAAAGTAGGTTTCCAAGAACCAACACTCAAGTAACCAGAATTCTGGATTGAATCACTAACTGTAGGGGTTACAGCAGTGCCAGGGTACCGGTTGTAATTAATGGTTAGTGAAGGCTTATTGTTTGAAGCGTTCGAAGAGTTGAATCTCTTCCAACCAAAACTATCTGCCTCATTTGAGGCCTTAATGCCAAAGCCCGCTCGATTAGAAATAACCACAGGCATGTTAGCTGCCAGATTAGTTACATCCGTAGTTATGTTAGCTGCCGGACAACTCGAGTTGTAGCCCGCTGCAACACTTTTAGCAACACCAACACCACCAATAGTTGGGGCATTACCCCACCTAGTTGAAGGAGTGGCAGGTGAAATTGCGTAAATACTAAAGTTTCGTGCAGTACAAGACCAAGACCAGTTCAAATACAACTTCAAGTTAGCTGAAATGATGTCTTGGCCAATCCAGCCAGTTGAATCAAAGTTTAAGTAAGACCGGTAAACAGAAGAACCACCATCAGGTGTACCAACTAAAAGTTCTGTTGAAGACTGAAAATCAGTTGTCGGATAAACGTTAGTCACATAAGTATCAAAAGTTGGATCTAAAACAACAGCTGGATCAACAATGACTGGATACTCTAAATCTTCACGCTCAAAAAATGTCCCATCAACAGCTAAATCTAAAACACCAGTAGCACCAATAACCGGTTCCAGTTCAGAAGTTATAGGCGCTGTTGCACCATCAGCAGAGTCATACATGAAAGGAGTAGGAACGGAGCCAAGCACTTGGCTTCCAGAAACAAACTCGTATCCGCCATTACTGTCGGCTTGCAGACGAACATTCTTACCCTTAACAAGAAGCTTCAACTTATCTAGAGTCGCTGCATCAGGTTTAGCTTTAACCTCAAAAGACTGTTCAAAACCAGAAGCATCCAGGCGAATCAGCAAATCAACATTAGGTAAAACATCAACAAAACGAGCAGTGTCCTCAAACAACACAGGCTTAGGTAAAGCCCCATCCCAACCAAAACCAAAATGGTTTCCATCAGACCCTGAGATACTCACTAAACCATCTGCTAAAACTTCTGCAGCAGTGCCACCACCAGAAACCTTGAAATCAAAACGACCAGATTTAGCTCGAACAAAACCCGCATCATCAAATACCAAAGTGAAATCAAGATCACGCCACCCATACTCCCCAGCACCATCGCGAACCCTAACTGGAGCACCAAAAGACTCAGTAGTTAGAGTCCCATCAGGATTAACCCAAGTAGAAGAAAGCTCAGACAACTCAGAAATCACCAAAATACGGTGATTAGTTATAGCAGCCTGCAACCTAGCTGAAATGTAATCCTCAGCAGCATAACTAGGTGCAACAGTGAAAGCTTGAGCAGGTGTAACGCCTTGCAGCAGTAAAGAAAGACCAACGAAAACAGAAACAAATTTTATAAACTTCAAGGAAATCCCCCATAGTAGAAACGAACAATAAAAAAGACTCTACTGCCCACCACCGACAAAGTATCCCCATTTGGCAACTTATGTCCAATCGGTGTGTCTTTATTGACATAGTTCCTATTTGAGCACAAACGTACCAAAAAGGGATTTCAAATATCAGTCCGTGTTTCTATACTTTGTCGCTCAGCCCAATAGTTAACCCAGACAAAGACGTAATCAAAAGATGTAACCGCCTTGTTTGCAAGTCTTTAAAGACCTGAATAAACGTGTAATCCCTTGAAGTACATATTTACGATGGTGAAGTTGAAGATGATGGCTGTGAAACCTATGAGGGTTAGCCATGCTGCTCGCTTGCCTTCCCAGCCTCTTGTTGTAGTGGCGTGAAGGTAGGCAGCGTAAATAGTCCAGATGATGAAGGTCCATACCTCTTTAGTGTCCCAACCCCAGAAGCGGTGCCAGGCTTTATCAGCCCAAATAGCTCCTGCGATAAGGGTGAATGACCAGAGAATGAAACCAATGATGTTGAACTGGTAGTAAGTGCGCTCTAGCTTTTCAACCTTAGGGAAAACCTTTAGTTGCTTCTTTAGAGCTTTTACACCTTTGAGCTTTGAGTTATTGATCCACTTGCTCTCTTTGAGAATGTGGATCAACGCAAGCGTTGCTGCAATGGTGAAGAAAGCTGTTGCAAGAATTGCAACGCTTACGTGGATTACTAACCAGTAATCCTGCAGAGCTGGAAGAAGAGATTCAACCTGGACATAGAACAATGTGTTGGCTGAACCAATGATTAGAACTACAAATCCTGCTACGAAAGAAGAGATGAACTTAATGTCTTTGAAGAGCAGTGAGAGTAAGTAAATGGATGTAACTACAAAAGCACCTGAGATTGAGAACTCATACATGTTTGCCCATGGCACACGGTTCGCAGCGATACCTCTAGTTAGAACCCCAATACCGTTAGCTACAACACCAAGAGTGAAGAGAGTAAGACCGATGGTGTCTAAACGATTAGCAAAGGCGCCTTTCTTTCCTTTTGCTCCTGCTCTCTTGGTTAGAGCCCAGGTTAGAACAATGAATGCAAATGAATAGAAGGTCAAACCGATCAAGACAATAAATCTTGACAGGGTAGCAAGCTCTGGGTTCAGTGCAATCTCTGGTGTCATTTACTCTTCTTCTTTAGTGATTTAGCGATGTCCTTCACTAGGTTATCTAGTGATTTATCTTTTGATTTAGCAAGAGCTCCAACTTCAACTCCAGCCTTAGAAACCTTTACCCATACTCTTCTGCGAGGAATGATGAGCATTAAGACTAAGCCAAACAAGGTAGTCAGAGCAAAGAACAACACCCAGATATCCAGTGGGTTAAATGTAATGTCTAACGAAGCAAATCTCTTTAGTCCTTTGAACTCGACTGTTCCAAGATCTCCTGGCAGCTCAACAGTTTCCCCTATTGCAAGTCTTAGGGCCTTGACTCCACTCTTACCACCAGCAACCTGCTTCATGGCGTGAACATCAAGCTTGTATGCATTTACTGCCATGCCACTATCTAGGCCGAGGTTTCCGACATAGACGTTCATGGTCATTAGTGGATCCCATGGATAAGGATGGTTCGAGGTTAGGGCTCCAGTTTCGAGCTTGGCAACTGTTGGATAGAAGAAAGCAAGTATTCCAAACTGCTCTGGATTTGCATCTGGAACTTTGATAGCTCCGAGAGATGTCAGGTTTGAATCCTGTGGCAAGAAAACAACTGGGCCACTAAAGGAAACGATTCCATCTTTATCTCTCACAACTATTACTGGAGCAAAGCCATTGCCGGTGATATAAACCTTTGCTCCAGGAAGATGCAGTGGCTCGTTCACTCTGATTTGTGATTTCACAACTGGACTGGCTGGTGTCTCTTTTGAAGAAACTTTCGCAATGAAATCCATCGGCTTACCGTAGTTAGCAGGGTTCTTATAGTCATAGGTTGTGCTGAAGGAATCTAACCTCAGGCTAAAAGGTTCCATGCTGCTTTTATCGAAAAGTAACCCTGGGGCAAAGAAGTCGTAGGAGGCTTCGTTGTTTACCAAAGTGTCGCCTTCAACTAAGACTCTCTGCCCTTGGTAACTAAGGCCTCCACCTAATCCAACTGTTATCAAAACTCCAATAAGAGAGATGTGGAAGAAGAGGTTGCCTGTTTCTCTGAGGTAACCTTTCTCAGCTCTAATTCCAGTCTTGGTTGAAACAATTCTGAACTTTTTACTCTTTAGTAACTCAATTGCCTTCTTTAGATTGGCATCTGATTGATCTAACTTCTTGTATGCAGGAAGTCTTGAAAGATTAGTTGGTGCCTCTGGCGGATCTGCACTTAGTGCTTTGTAATGCACTCCAACTCTAGGTAGCACACAACCAATCAAAGAGATGAAAAGCAGTATGTATATGGAGGAGAACCAGGTTGATGAATAAACATCGAATAACTGGAAGTTATCTAACCAAGCGGCAAGGTCTGGATTGTTCTTGAAGTAAAGAACAACTCCGTTAGGGTCAGCACTTCTTTGTGGAAAGACTGAACCAGGAATCGATGCTAAGGCTAAGAACAATAAGAGGTATAGAGCAATCTTCATGCTGGTTAGCTGACGCCATAGCCATCTGCCCCAAGACTTCAAAGACAGATCGGGTGCTTCAATAGGTTCGTTGTATTCCTTACGAACCTTGTATTTAGATTGCTGGGATGAAACCACCGGTCACCTCCGCAATGAAATCAATTACTTGCTGCCATAAACCAGTGAGCAGCAAAAGACCAAGAACAATCAACATCACGCCACCGGTTAGGTTTATTGCTCTAATGTTCTTCTTCACAAATCCAATTGACTTAGTTGCCCAACTAAATCCTGCAGCAGCCAATACAAAAGGAAGACCTAAGCCAAGAGAGTAAACAACTGCAAGGAATGCTCCTCTTGAAACAGAACCAGTATCAAAAGCAAGGTTTAGTACTGCACCTAATGTCGGGCCAATACAAGGTGTCCAACCTAAACCAAAGACCACTCCTAGTAGTGGAGCTCCAACTAAACCAGCACTTGGTTTGATGTTTAGTTTCTTTGTTCTTTGAGCGAAATCAAAACCACCAATAAGAACAATTCCTAAAACAAGAACTAGAACACCAGATCCTCTTTGAATCCAGTTCTTTACTTCCCCAGAGAAGATTGAACCTAACCCACCAAAGCCAGCACCCAGTGCAACAAAGACTGCACTAAAGCCGGCAACAAACAATAACGAACCAACTACCATTCTTGATTTGGTGTTTGCTGATCCTGAAACGATTCCAAGATAGGCAGGTAGTAGTGGCAATACGCAAGGACTAAAGAACGAAACCAGACCAGCAAGCAAAGCTATGGGTGCAGCTACCCATAGTGGTCCAACGGTTATTGCTTCAAAATTCACTGCTGCTCAACTTCTGCATAAACAGTTTTGATCAGGGCTTTAAGTGTCGCCTTCTCTGCAACACCAAGTATTCGTGCAGCAGGTCTACCCTGCCTATCGATAACTAAAGTTGTTGGAACTGCCGATGGAGTTACCACTCCTGTGAAGGCTAGAACAACATCACCAGATTCTGCGTCCATGATGCTTGGGAAGTTAACTTTGAAAGATCTCTTGAACGCATTAGCAGTGTCAGCAGTGTCTCTAACGTTCACTCCAACAAACTGAACTTTGCCTTCATACTCTTCAGCCAGTTCAACAATATCTGGCATTTCAACTCGACAAGCTGCGCATGCTGCGTACCAGAAGTTGATTACTGTAACAACACCTTGAAGATTGTTTGAGCTAAGTGGCAAACCATCATTAGCGATGCCGCTCCAACTAACTGAAGCTGTTCTGTTCATTGGCTTGATTTCAGTTACAGTTCCATCACCTGATTGGTAGGTGGTGTTCATGGAAGGTGTTTCAGTGCAGGCAGATAAGGATGTCACGGCAATTATTGCCCCTAAAAGAACTGCAACGACTCTTCTCAAACTGCACCTTTATCTATTGAAGCTAAGTTAGCTGCTGGATCTAGGTAACCAACTTCAACTAACTTGCCGTCATGTATTTCAAATGTTGTGATGCTTGACAGTGCACATCTTCTCTTACGTGGATCATGCATGAGCTTCTTGCCGTTAGCACTTAGGTGCATTACCCAGATAGGAAGTTGGTGTGTAACTAGAACAACATCACCGTCTAATACTGAATCAGCGGCCTGAATAATTGCTGAATGCATACGAGCAATAATCTCTTTGAAAGACTCCCCCCAAGCTGGCTTAGCTGGGTTTCTAAAGTGCCACCACCACTGTGGCTTGGTGGCAATAGCTTTAGCACTTAGCTTTCTACCTTCAAATACATTATGTGGCTCGATGAGCTTCTCGTCGATCTTGGCATCAATCCCAAAGATTTCCTCAATAGGTCTTGCAGACTCTTGAGCCCTAACTAGTGGAGAGCAGTAAATAGCAGTGACAGCTGGGGCCATTGTCTTTAGTTGCTCAGCTGTCTCTTTAGCCATAGCGTGGCCTGTTTCAGAGAGGTGGAAGTTGGGAAGTCTGCCGTATAGAACGCCACCGGGGTTATAAACCTCGCCATGGCGGACTAGATGAATACGTTTAGCAGGCATGGCATCAAGTCTATCGCCCGCTAAACTTGGGGTTTAGGCGAGATAAACACAAGGGACAAATAATCATGCGCGAACGCATCCTGGTCAAAGATTTAGCACAAAGTGAAGATGGCCCAGTAGTCATCGGTGGCTGGGTTGAGACCCTTAGAGACCAAAAGCGAATCCAATTCATCGTTCTTAGAGATGAAACAGGCTCTGTTCAGGTCACCTACCCAAGAAGAGAAGAAGTTGACGCTCTAGCCGACACTGTCTCTACCCTTACCTCAGGAAGCTTCGTCTGGGTAACCGGTCGTCTAGTTCACGATGAGAGAGTAAAGCTAGGTGGCATTGAGATCCAGCTTGATGGTTTAGAGGTAGTTACTCTAGCTGACCCTGAAACCCCTATTGCTGAAGACTCAGGTATTGATAAGCGTTTGGACTGGAGATTCATTGATCTTCGTCGTCCTGAGATGAACCTAGTGTTTAGAGTTCAGACCACTATTGAGCATGCCTGGAGAACATACTGGGTAAACAATGGCTTTATCGAGATTCACTCACCTAAGTTGATGAGCTCACCTTCAGAGTCTCATGCAGAACTATTCAAGATGGAATACTTCGAGACTGTTGCATACCTTGCTCAATCTCCTCAGTTCTATAAGCAGATGGCAATGATGGCTGGTTTCGGTCGCATCTTTGAAATTGGCCCTGTGTTCAGAGCAGACCCTTCTTTCACCTCACGTCACGCAACTGAGTTCACCTCAGTTGACATGGAAGTTTCATACATTGAATCTCACGAAGACATCATGAAGATTCAAGAAGACCTTATGGTTGCTGCCATCACTGCTGTGAAAGAACAGCACGGGGAAGAAATCAAGAGACTCTTCGATGTTGATGTTGTTATCCCAACAACGCCATTCCCACGTATTCCACTAGCTGAAGCAATCGACATTGTTGCTAAGCGTGGTCACGAGATTACTCGTGGTGGGGATATGGACCCAGAAGGTGAAAGACAGATTGCAGCTCACGTTGCTGAAACCTACAACCACGAGTTCGTCTTCCTAACTGATTACCCATCTTCAGTGCGTCCGTTCTATCACATGCGTCACGCTGATAACCAGAACCTAACTAACAGCTATGACCTAATCTGGCGTGGAACTGAGATCACCACAGGTGCTCAACGTGAACACAGACTAGAAGTTCTAATCGAACAGGCTAAGTCAAAGGGTCTAGACCCAGCTGGTCTTCAGTCATACATGGACTTCTTCAAGTACGGTGCTCCATCACACGGTGGATTCGGTATGGGTCTACTAAGAGTTGTAATGCTTCTTCTTCACGAAACAAACATTCGCGAAGTTGGCTACCTGTTCCGTGGACCTAACCGCCTAGAGCCATAAGACATGTTTGAACGTTCTTCCCAAATACAAGGCGTCAACGCCTCGTATACAGAAGATCAGCAAGATCAATACAAAGCACAACATGATGCAATAGCTAACGCCATTGCTGAACAGAAACGTAAAGGCTCGCTTTACAACGACGTTGATGTTCAAAAACTTATTGCCGATCACTACGCATTCATCAAACTGTTCTGGACACCAAACAAGCAGGCCTATAAATCTCTCGCTTTGACATATGTACTGGACCCGGCATTCGAAGCAGCATATGAGTCGTTCGAGCCGGGTCTTGCTAAATACATCAAGAGTGCGATCGAGATCTGGGCAGATCAGAACTTGGCATAACTTGTTGAATAGAAATAACTTTTAGCCGTCGTGTTTTGACCAATCAAGAACAGCTAAATCTGGAACTCTCCTGAAGTGTTTTATGTTTCTTGTGACTAGCACAGCACCTTGAGAGAGGGCGTGCCCCGCAATCAATGGATCAATGTTGCCTATCCCCATGCCTTCGCGTGTCAGCTGAACCACTAATTTGCCGGACTGCTCAGAGGCTTGCTTATCAAAGGGTATTACCTCAATCATCGAAGTAAACAAGCGAAGATTAGCAAGTGATCTTGGGCCTATGTTCTGACTGTTTGCCCCTGCCCAGAGTTCGTGGGCGACAATTGATGACATTGCCAGATCCTGAATGCTTGCTAGTTCAAAATTCAAAAGGCTTTCTCGTTGGAATCTCATAATGTCAATGATGGTGCTGGCATCTAGGTGGTACTTCATTCGGAATCTCTAAAAAACTCGGCAACTGCTGGATTTATTGTTGGGACAGAAACATCCTTTTCGAATTCCATAGCCTTTATTTCTGCTCGCTCTTCTTCTGTGAGCGATTTGACCATGGCGATGAACGCCACCTTCATGGCTTCTCTATCCATTGGCTCGATGGTGATAATCCTGGTGACGGGATCGCAAGAGATTCTCACCTGTTCCGTCTCGATTCTCATGGCTGCGGGTATTCGAATTGCCTGGCTACCTCCGTTCATGAACATCCTGGTAATCACGCTTTCGATTGCAGTATCTGGTGCTTTCTGGATCACTTTCTTACTCATCTCTCTGCCCTCTTTGTCGATTAATCTGTATAGACATATCGTATAGACAATTTTGGAGAAGTCAAGAGGTTATTCGCAGGTCCAAACTGTGGAATCTGGAAGGTATGAATTTGTAATCTTCAAGATCAAAGATGATTTCTGAGGTTGGAAGTACTTCCCAATCAGAGAATCTTAGGAACCACTCTTCAAGAACAACTCTTGTTTCTAACTGCGCTAGATGCATACCTATGCAAGAGTGTCTGCCGTAACCAAAACCAAGGTGAGGGTTAGCTCCCCTATCTAGTTTGATTTGTTCCGGATCTTGAATTACTTCCTTGTCTTGGTTTGCTGAAACAAAAGATAGCCAGGCATAAACAGGTTCAGTTGGGTTAGTTGTTTGTTCTGTATCAATTCTGTGCATCATTGGAAGGGGAGATAAGAACCTAACCATTTCATTTATGAACTCAGGCATACGTTCTGGTTGAGCCTTTAGGGTTTGTAAATGCTCTTTATTTTTGGCTAGATGCCAGAGAGATCCTGATATAAGTTTCACAACTGTATCTCTACCGCCAGCTAGCACTAGGTTAGCCATTCCATATTTCTCTTTACGAGTTAGGGTTCTGCCAGCCATTTCAGCCCTATTCAAAATTCCAAACAGGTCTTCGGTTGGCTGCTCATCTAATTCATCAAATGCCTTCTTTAGGTATCTATCCAGGTGATCTCCATGACGGATACCATCTTCATCAGTAATCCAGGTATCTGGCCCCCAAGAGAACCACTCCTGGACATCCTGAGGTCTACCAAAGACAACACCTAAACATTGAACAATCATTTGCAGTGCTAGATCGTGAGTAATCTCAACTTCACTTTCAAAAGAACCAATGAGCGCTTTGGCTATCTTTCTGAACTCTGGTTCAAACTGAGCAACGCTGTCTTTACTAAACCATGGGTTCAGTAAAGCTCGCATTTCTGTGTGGTGAGGAGGGTCGACTTCTAGAGGTAATTGCTTGTAATCTCTAACGTCCTGGTCGCCTTGCAGGTCACTGGAGTATTTCTCATAGTCTCTGGCTGCTGCTCTAACATTTGCCGAACCTTTGATGATGTTCATTACCTAACGAACTCCTCTAATGCACCTCTAAGCCTCACTGGATCAATGCGCCAGTAGTTATGGACTTTGCCATTGATCAGAAGAACTGGCACTTCTTCGGAGTATTTGTTCCATAGGTCTTCATCAACCAAAATGTCATGCTCAACTAGGTTCACCTGGATGTGTCTGGCGACCCCTGTGTACTCTGCTCTGAAGGCTCCAACGACAGCATTGACTGTGACTCTGGCTTCATCGCATAGATGACAGCCTGATTTGCCTATCAGGGTCAGGTCAATGGTTGTGCTCATGCCTCAAGATTATTCCAGTTCACTGCCTAGACTAGACATGTGCCTAAATCCCCTAAGAAGCAACCTGCTGCTTTCTTCGATGTCGATAACACGCTAGTGCGTGGCTCGACCAGCTATCAGTTTGGCAAAGAGGCATACCGCAGAAGGTTCTTCCCCCGCAAAGACTTCATTGCTTTTGCTTGGCACCAGATAGTTTTTCTAACTAAAGGTGAAACAGAGCACATGCTCTCAGCCATCAAAGACCGTGCTCTTGGTTTGGTAGTAGGCAGAGAATACGCCCAGATGATTGATCTAGTTGCTAATGTCTACCAATCAAACATCAAGCCAAAGATTTGGCCGGAGACCGCTCGCCTTGCTCAACAGCATATTGCTGCAGGTAGAGAAGTGTGGTTGATTACAGCAGCTCCTCAAGAGATGGGTGAAGAGATTGCTAGGGCTCTTGGCTTGACTGGAGCTCTAGGAACACGTCTTGAACACATCGATGGAATCCTTACAGGCAAACTAGTTGGTAAGCCTCTGCACGGAAAAGAAAAGCCGAAGGCAATCAAGAAGCTAGCTATGGAACGTGGCTTTAGCCTCAAGAAATCATTTGCATACAGCGATAGCCACAATGATCTACCGATGCTTACTCTTGTGGGTCACCCGGTTGCAGTAAACCCAGACAAGATACTGAAGATTTACGCTAAATCTGCTGGTTGGAAGATCTATGACTTCAAACGCAGAGAATTAAGACTGCAAAAGAAAACTGCCAAAAAAGAAATAAAGATTGGCAAAAGAGGTTAAAGAAAAACCTGCCGGATTAGCGGCAGGCAATCTTCGCTCTAAGAGCTAAATCACGAAGTTTTTACTTCTTATTACGACGTTGGTGACGAGTCTTACGAAGCAACTTACGGTGCTTCTTCTTCGACATACGCTTACGACGCTTCTTGACAACTGATCCCACAAAGACCTCTTTATTTAGATAAACCCCTGTGAATCAGGGGTTCTTTCGACTCCTTGTATTCTAGCCCACGCTTGGCTATTGGTAAAAACCCCTGCTAATCCCTAGGCATTAGCACAGAGGAAGTAAAGTGAAAGCACTATGACTGAAGAGCAGCCTTACACCTTGGTAAAGAAGACCCCCAGTTTTGAAATAAGGCATTATCCAAGCTATGTCCTAGTTCAAGTAACTACTAGGGGCGAGTTCTCTAGAGCCGCGAGCATGGCATTTAGTCCGCTCGTGAACTACATTTCTGGCCGTAACGAATCAAGGGAAAAGTTTGCAATGACTGCCCCGGTTATTCATGCCCCAGATAAAGCATCAGAGGTCCATGTAGTGAGCTTTGTGCTACCTAAAGATGTGTCAATCAAAGACCTGCCACTACCTAGCGATGCTCAGGTTTCCAGGCATCACGTTGATGCTCATTATGCTGCAGCAGTCAAGTTCAGAGGTTTAGCTAGCTTTGAACACTTCAATTCTTTAGGCAATCAGCTTCTAGTTGATGTCAAAAGCGCTGGCTTAGAGGTAGCCGGTGATCCCTACTATGCCCGCTTCGATCCTCCATGGAAACCAGGTTTCCTAAGAAGAAATGAAGCGATAGTCGCATTAGCCGGATACCCCTCGAAAGGAAAATAATGGAAATCAACAAAAATCTAAGAAGCGCTCTTGCTGAAGCAGTTGGTGTGATGTTGTTTGTGACATCGATTGTTGCAGTTAACTTCAACCCAACCTTCCACAACCTAGCTCTAGCTGGAACACTAACTCTGATGATTCTGGTTACAGCAACAGTTTCAGGTGGACACCTAAACCCTGCAGTATCACTATTCTTCTTTGCCCGAAAAGCAATCAGCCTTGCAACTCTTATTCAATACTGGATTGCTCAGTTACTTGGAGCATTTGCTGGTCTATACCTTGGCTACTCACTCTCAGGTTCTCAAGTGGTTGCAAAGATTGCCCCTGCCGGTGTTTCAGAATCTGGTGCTTTCATCGGTGAAGTATTAGCAACTACTGTCTTGGTTGTGATCATCGCTCGTCTTGCATCAACTGAGAGAGCATCAATCATTCCTTTTGCAGTTGGTATCTGGGTTCTAGCTGCAAGCACCTTTACTCTTACCGGAGCTCAGGCAAACCCAGCGGTTACCTTCGCCCTGATGCTACGCGATGGCTTCACCCAGAACCACCTAGCCGTAGTTCTTGCTGAAATCGTTGGTGCACTTATTGCCTTTATCTACATCAGTGTGCTTGATGGCAAGCCAAAGAAGGCTAAGAAAGCTAAGAAGAAATAATTCACCTTTAGTTCATTCTGTAATGCCCCTGACCAGAACGGTTGGGGGCATTACTGCTTTAGGGTTTAGTCATGAGTTATAAATCAAGTGTTCTATTTGTGTGCGTTCATAATGCTGGTCGTTCCCAGATGGCTGCTGGATTCCTTAGAGAACTAGCCGGCGATCGAGTTGAAGTTCTCTCTGCCGGCACTCAGCCAAAGAATGAGATCAACCCAAGTGCTATTGAAGCAATGGCTGAAGTCGGTATCGACATCACAGGTCAACAACCTAAAGTTCTAACTGAGGATGCCGTCAAGGCAAGTGACTACGTAATCACTATGGGTTGTGGGGATGAATGCCCTTGGTTCCCAGGCAAGATTTATCTTGATTGGGTATTAGATGATCCAGCTGGTCTAGGTGTTGAATCAGTAAGACCAATCCGAGACAAGATCAAAGACCTTGTTACCGGCCTTGTTGCCGAAATAGACGCTAAGCCTTAGTTTTCTTAGCAGCTGGTTTTTTAGCGGCACGCTTCTTTGCTGGAGCTGACTTGTTAGTAACTTTCTTGGCAGCAGCTTTTACTTTCCCTGTTGCTTCTTCAACCTTTACTGTGGCTTCTCTTTTAGCATCAGATAGTTTTCTACCGAATTCTTTTCCAGCCTCTTCTGCATCAAACTCAAGATTTATCTTTGCGCCAACTCGCTTCTCGAGCCAGCTAGCTGCCGAAGAAATAAGGTTACCGATGTTCTCACCAAGCACATCGGCTTGGCCTGACACAAAAGCTGAGCCGAACTTACCAAACCACTTAGCTGCCTCTGCTAAACCAGTCTTGTTCAAAGAGTATGTGCTGGTCTTACCTTTAGTAACAACAGTTAGTAACTCGGCTTTAACAAGCACCTTGAGATGCTTATCAAGAACAGTTGCTGAAAGCTTGGTGGATTTTGCAAGCGCAGCGGTAGTCAACGCTTCGACTGCTACCAGTTCGAGAATAGTTCTACGGTTCTGATCAGCAAGTGCATTGAATACATCGGTCATTACTTTTGCTCCTGGGCTATTTCCTTAGCGCGAGCTAACGCTGCGCTTGTTGCTTTAAAGAATAAGTCATTGAGGTTACCTTCTTGAAGGATGGCTATAGCCTTCATGGTCGTTCCGTTAGGACTTGTTACCTGACGTCTAAGCTCTGCTGGATCTCCTTGAGACTGAACTAGCAGTTCACTTGCACCGAGGAAGGTTTGTGACACCAATAGATATGCATCCTCTTGGCTAAAGCCATGACTTACAGCAGTCTTGATGAATTCTTCAATGAAGTAGAAAACATATGCCGGTCCTGAACCTGAGATTGTGGAGAGTGCATCTATCTGCTCTTCTGGCACAACAAGTGTTTTGCCCACTGCTTCAAACAATGAAACTGATAGGGCAAGCTCTGATTCAGAAACTCTAGAGCCAGCTGAAATCCCTGTGAGGCCTGAACCAATAAGAGCTGGTGTGTTTGGCATTGCTCTGATAACTGCAACAGAATCAGGCAAGCTCTGTTCCATAGTCTTTATCTCAACGCCAGCAGCTACCGAAATAACTAGAGCATCATTAGCAATCACAGATTTAACTTCTTGAAGAACTTGAATCACATAAGCAGGTTTGACGGCAACTAAAACTATGTCCGCACCTTCAACAGCTAGTGTGTTGGCGTTTGGTTGGTAGTCGGTAGCAAATGCGGTGACACCAAACTCCTTAGCTAGAGCTTCTGCACTCTCAACTGTTTTAGTTGTAGCCCTTACATCAGAACCTTTAGTGCCGTTTTTGATCATGCCAGCCAGGATTGCGGTTCCCATAGAACCTGTTCCTAAGATTGCAACTGTTTTAGTCATATGACTAGTTCAACACAAATTGTGGCTGGTTGGTGCTGAGAATGCCATTTACTTCTGCTTGCAGAACATAGCTTGCACCATCTGCTGTTACCGAAGGAAGTCCGTCGGTTAGAGCACAACCTGAATCATTTGATCTGACTCGATCCCATCTACCTGCAGGATTAGCCATTGAAACATTTGGCTGCAGCATGATTGGCTCAGATGCAAATCTTTCAGCATTGCAATCTTTTGAATTCCAAACATTATCCGAGCCACTTGTTACTTTGAAGAAGGTGACATCGCTACCGAGGTTGAACTTACATTCAACTGGACCGGTGTTGGTTACAGAGAACCAGAAGTATGGGGTATCGCCTGGGTTGAAAGCTAGTTGATCTTGGGATGCAGAGGTGCCAATGTGTGCTTCAATCTTGATTTGCTGTGATTGACATGTTGAACCTGCAACCAGGGTTGGGCTTTGGTTTGGGTTGAACAGGGAACCTACCCAACCGAAGAAGGATAGAACTCCAGCAATAAGCGCCCAAATCAATGCGATGACAACAGCTAGAAAAACGAGTCTTCTAATAAGTAGTTCTCTAGGGGAAGGATATCTTGCAAACATAAGACAAGTTTGCCAGCGAGTTTGCTATAGCAAGCGAAGCATGCGGGTGTTGCCCAGAGTGTTTTCTTTGACCCTAGCTAGATCCAAGAACTCGGCGATACCATCATCGGCAGATTGAACCATCTGCTCGAAGGTCGCTTGATCGACTGGAACATCGCTGATGATGTCAAACCCGCAGCGAACAAAGAAGTCAACTTCAAAGGTTAGGCAGAACACCCTTCTAATGCCAAGGGTGTATGCACGCTCAATCAGGGCTTCAACCACAGCCTTACCCAGACCCATTCCTCTGGCACTCTGGTCCACTACAAGAGACCTAACTTCAGCTAAATCCCCCCACATAACGTGAAGAGCACCGGCAGCCAAAATGCGACCGTCCTTTGATTCAGCAATCACGAACTCCTGGACTCGCTCATAAAGAGCGACCAGTTGGTGCTGAAGTAAGACGTTGCTGTCAACTAGAGGGGCACGCATTGCCTGAATGGCAACGATGTCGCTAGTTCGAGCAGGTCGAAGAATGAAATCTTTATCGGGCATTGCTAAATGCTAGCAATCTCTCTCACGTTTGAGGTGAAAATGAACTCTCCGCCAACAAGATCAGCTATAACATCACTTGCATTCTTGATTACACCCTGCAAGATGCTCTCAGAGATCTGGTCTTCGATTTCACGCTGAACAGCACGACGCAGTGGTCTAGCTCCTAGCGCTGGGTCGTAACCTAGCTCAATCAAACGCTCTTTAGCCGCTGTTGTGAGGGTAAGAGTGATGTCTCTCTCCTCTAGGCGGACATTGAGCTTCTTGACGAATAGGTCAACAATCTCTAACAGTTCAGGCTTAGATAGCTGAGGGAAGACGATGACATCATCAACACGGTTTAGGAACTCCGGCTTGAAGTGCTTCTTTAGTTCATCGTTGACCTTAGCTGCCATGCGGTCGAAGTCATTCTTCTGATCACCTTCAAGGTTGAAGCCAAGAGCACCCTTAGAGATGTCCTTGCTACCTAGGTTGGTAGTCATGATGATGATTGTGTTCTTGAAGTCAACAACACGACCCTGACCATCAGTTAGACGACCCTCTTCAAGAATCTGCAACAGTGAGTTGAAGATATCTGGGTGAGCCTTCTCGATCTCATCGAAGAGCACAACGCTAAATGGCTTGCGACGAACACGCTCAGTTAGCTGCCCACCTTCATCGAAACCAACATAACCTGGAGGAGCTCCGAACAATCTTGAGACTGTGTGCTTCTCTGCATACTCGCTCATGTCTAGTGAGATCAATGCACCTTCATCTTCGAACAAGAATTCAGCCAAAGCCTTAGCAAGCTCAGTCTTACCGACACCGGTAGGGCCAGCAAAGATGAATGAACCTGAAGGACGGTTAGGGTCTTTCAAGCCGGCACGTTGACGACGAATAGCCTTTGAAATTGAATCAACTGCAGCCTTCTGACCAATAACTCTTCTGTGCAGTTCTGCTTCCATGAAGATCAACTTCGCAGACTCTTCTTCGCTTAGCTTGAAGACTGGAATACCAGTAGCAGCTGCTAGAACTTCTGCAATAAGACCTTCATCAACAACACCGTGAGCTGCAACATTTCCTGAACGGAATTGCTTGGTTAGCTTGGCACGCTCAGAGATTAGCTTCTTCTCTGCATCGCGAAGCTTTGCTGCACCTTCGAAGTCTTGTGAATCTATTGCCTTCTCTTTATCAACGCGAATACCAGCAATCTTCTCTTCAAGATCTCTTAGCTCCGGTGGTGAAGAGAGAATAGAAAGACGAAGTCTCGCACCAGCCTCATCGATTAGGTCGATAGCTTTGTCTGGTAGGTAACGGTCTTGAACGTAACGGTCTGCAAGCTTTGCTGCAGCAACGATAGCGCCATCAGTAATAGAAACCTTGTGGTGAGCTTCGTAGCGATCACGAAGACCCTTCAAGATGTTGATGGTCTGAGGAACGCTTGGCTCATTAACCTGGATTGATTGGAATCGACGCTCTAGAGCAGCGTCCTTCTCAAAGTACTTTCTGAACTCATCCAAAGTGGTAGCGCCGATGGTTTGTAGTTCACCACGAGCAAGCATTGGCTTCAAGATAGATGCAGCATCAACTGCACCTTCAGCAGCACCTGCTCCAACAAGAGTGTGAATCTCATCAATGAAAGTGATGATGTCTCCACGACCCTTGATTTCCTTGATGACCTTCTTTAGACGCTCTTCAAAATCACCACGGTATCTTGAACCTGCGATAAGAGAACCAAGGTCCAGTGTGTAAAGCTGCTTACCCTTTAGAGTCTCAGGAACGTTACCGTTAACAATTGCCTGAGCAAGACCTTCAACAACAGCTGTCTTACCAACACCTGGTTCACCAATAAGAATTGGGTTGTTCTTAGTTCTTCTAGAAAGAATCTGCATGACTCTTTCAATTTCTTTTTCACGGCCGATAACAGGATCTAGTTTTCCTTCGGCAGCAGCCTGAGTTAGGTTCTTACCGAACTGATCTAGAACCTGAGAACCCTTTTGTGGGATAGCTTCGCCACCGACTGTTGCTGACTCTTTTCCTTCAAAGCCCTGAAGCATCTGCTGAACCTGAGCACGAACCTTGTTGGTGTCTGCACCTAACTTAGTTAGAACTTGAGCTGCTACGCCTTCACCTTCTTTGATAAGTCCTAATAGAAGGTGTTCAGTACCGATGTATGAGTGACCTAGTTGCAAAGCTTCACGAAGAGAGAGCTCAAGAACCTTCTTGGCTCTTGGAGTGAAAGGAATGTGTCCTGTTGGAGGCTGCTGTCCCTGACCAATGATCTCCTTGACCTGGTCTCTAACTGCCTCTTGAGAAATGCCAAGCGCTTCTAGCGCTTTAGCGGCTACGCCTTCGCCTTCGTGGATCAAACCAAGCAGGATGTGCTCAGTTCCGATGTAGTTGTGATTTAGTGACTTAGCTTCTTCTTGAGCTAAAACAACTACCCTGCGGGCCTTATCGGTGAACTTCTCAAACATTTACTTCTCCTTCGACACTTTTATGTGCTTACAAAGAAGATAACCCTGAAAAGACCCATTTGTTAGGGCTGTTCGCCAATGGGGGAACTGCCTGAGAGGCCACTTTGAAAGTAGAAGCTAGGCCTACAAAGTCATTGCTAAGGCGGCGGCAATAACAAGCCCTGACCCAGCCGAAATCAGCAGTTGTTTGCGAGAAAGATTACAAGGCTTAGTGCTCTTGACCGCTTGATATTTAGCCTTCATCCTGGCTTTCTCAGCCCTATCAGTTGAGTAACTAGCAACGGCCGCTTGGTAGCCCGGTAAGCGCATCCCCGAGTAGAGAATAATGATTGCCGCCACAGCGCCACCAAAGGATGGCCATAACACAAAGAACATGGCTGTCGTGAAATTTTCTGTACCGGCTGCTGGTGACAAGATGATAAAGCCGAGCCCCAGAATCCCAATCGTATACAAAACCATTTTTACCAAAAATGCGCCGCTCACATAAGCAGCCATTACTTCTGGATCTTTATTCTTCATTGTCCCCTCCAAGGAATTGTTTAGTTAACCCTACTTGCCCGATTTCTTTAGAGCCAGCTTTGCTCGCTCTTCAGCTTCAATTTCTGCCCTGACTTTACGCTCTTTAGCGTCTGCACCGATGATTGACTTGAATAGAAAATAGACCAAAAACATCATGCCGATTGGTGGCAGCATCGCTAGGACTGCGTTGAGAAAGTCCTGCACGATTACTTCACCAATGGGAACATGATTGTTTCACGGATACCGAGACCGGTAAGGCTCATAAGTAATCTGTCGATTCCCATACCCATGCCTCCAGTTGGTGGCATACCAAACTCAAGAGCTTTCAAGAAGTCTTCATCTAGTTTCATAGCTTCTGGGTCTCCAGCAGCAGATAACTTGACCTGAGCTACAAATCTTTCACGCTGAATAACAGGGTCTACTAACTCTGAGTAACCGGTAGCTTGCTCATAGCCTCTGATGTATAGGTCCCACTTCTCAACTACCCCAGGCTTTGATCTGTGGTTACGAACAAGAGGTGAAGTATCTACTGGGAAATCCATTACAAAGGTTGGCTTCTGTAGATCACCTTTTACGAAGTGCTCCCAAAGCTCTTCAACATACTTGCCGTGCTGAGGGTGATCAATCTCTAAACCTTCTTTATCAGCAAGTTTCTTTAGAGCTGCAATATCTGTTTCTGGAGTGATTTCAACACCTGCTGCTTTTGAAAGAGATTCAAACATTGATATATGAGCCCATTCACCAGAGAGATCGTTTATTTCACCATCTTCAAGTTCAACCTTCATTGTTCCAAATACATCCATAGCTGCATTCTGAATAAGGGTCTGAGTCAAAGCGGCCATGGTGTTGTAATCACCATATGCTTCATAGGCTTCCAACATTGCGAACTCAGGCGAGTGAGTGCGGTCAGCACCTTCGTTTCTAAAGTTTCTATTGATTTCATAAACACGATCAATACCACCAACTACTGCTCTCTTTAGAAACAGTTCTGGTGCAATACGCAGGAACAGCTCTGTATCAAAAGCATTTGAGTGAGTCTTGAATGGTCTTGCCGATGCTCCACCGTGAATGGTTTGGAGCATTGGTGTTTCAACTTCAATGAAGTCATCTTTAGTAAAGGTGTTACGAAGAGACTGCATGACCTTAGATCTAATCTGAACGACTTCACGTGCACGGTCACGAACAATCAAATCAACGAAGCGATGACGAACTCTGTATTCTTCACCTAGTTCGTTGTGCAAGTTAGGAAGTGGCCGAATGGTCTTAGCTGCCATTGCCCATGAGTCAACCAGAATAGATAGCTCTCCGCGCTTAGAAGTAATTACTTCACCTTCAACAAATAGGTGATCACCTAGGTCAACAAGTTCTTTGTATTCTTCTAGCTTCTCTTCGCCAACTTTGTCCAAAGAAAGCATTACCTGAATACGAGAACCAGTTCCTGCTTGCAAAGTAGCAAAGCAAAGCTTTCCGGTGTTTCTTTGGAACATGACTCGACCAGCGAGGGCAACCTTGTCTCCTGTTGCAACATCAATCTCAAGATCTGGATACTTGGTCTTCACCTGGTCGATGGTGTGAGTGATTGCTAAAGAAACAGGATATGCTTCAGAGCCAGCTGCAAGGATGCGATCACGCTTAGCCAAACGAATAGCAATCTGCTCGGGCAGATCCTGTTCGTCTTCATTGTTTGCTAATTGCTCGTCGGTCATGCCGGCTCCTGAATATAGAAAGTTATGTTGTCAATAAGTCGAACACCATCCACCACAACTGCAACAAGTAATTGGGCTTCGCCTGAGAACTCATCGCTTATCGGTGAAAAGGTACTCTTATCAACTAGCGCTAGATAATCAAGTTTAGCCAGCGGCGGCCTATCAAGTATGGTTCTAGCCTTAGCCAGTGCCACTGTTGGCAGCTCCCCTTCGATGATCTCTTCTTGGACTTGAATCATGCTGGCAAAGAGATTTGGGGCATACGCTCTTGCCTCAGGGGATAGGAATCTGTTCCTACTGGACTTAGCTAAATAGTCTTCCTCCCGGACTGTTCTAGCCTCGATGATCGCGATTGAGTCGTTGAACTCCCTGTGAATCATCCGCTTTATTAGGAAGAGTTGCTGGGCATCTTTAGCCCCGAATACAGCCACCTCTGGCTTAGTAACCTCAAAGAACCAGGAGACTACATTGAGCATTCCTTCGAAGTGCCCAGGCCTTGCAATCCCTTCAAACACAGACCCTAGAGCCCCTGCACGCGGCTTTAGAGGAGCATCTAGCCCTGCTGGATAAACCTCTTCGACTGCTGGGGTGAACAGCACAGCCGGTGCTTGAGCAAGCTTAGACAGTACCTCGATATCGGTAGCCAGAGTCCTCGGATATCTCTCAAAATCTTCACCTTTACCGAACTGGGTGGGGTTCACAAAAATACTCATCACAACGAAAGCATCAGCGACCTGGTTGGCTTCCTCAATTAGAGATAGGTGCCCTTCATGCAATGCACCCATCGTTGGCACCAAGACGATTGTCTTTCCCGCTGCCCTGGCAGCATCAAGCTCAACCTCAAGTGCAGCTACAGTCTCAACTAACTTCACTCAGAGTCGCCTTCTAATAGATCTGCTGGGTCTATTTCAACAACAGCACTGCGCAAAGATTCCTCAAGTGCTGATCGCATGATTCCAGAGAGAATACTTCTAGATTTATCAATGTTCGCATCCTCTAGCAGGGTTATTGCCTGACCCACAATAAGAGACGTGAAAGATGATGCAACTGAAATCGCTTCCGCATATTTAGCTCTTGCTTCAAAAGGAACATGCACAGGTTCCCCACCTAATTCAATGGCAAGTGTTTGCACAACAGGTAAAACTGCTTTAGGTGAATCAACGGCGATGTAGCTATCCATCAAACGAGTTCTATCTATTGAACTTATTCCGGTAAACCTAATTGCAGGATGCATAGCCATCGGAACAATGCCTAGTGATAGACCCTCATCAAAAACTTCATAACCGTAATCAGGTGAAGTGTGTACAACTAGCTGACCACGCGATAAAGACTCTGTTTTTACTAAACCAGAAACAAGTGGCACTATCTCTTTACCTGGAATAGCGAAGATAACTAAATCAACATTCTGGACGGCATCAATAACAGGAGCAATAGTGACACCTGGCAGGACGGTGGCAACCTGTTCTGCTCTAGCTGGATCTGTTGTTGCTATCGCCATCAGGCAATGACCTGCATCAAAAACGGCCTTAGCGATTGCAAGTCCTGCTGGGCCTGCACCTATGACAGCAACATTTAGCCGACTAGACATCTTTGTTCTTATCGCTTGGTAGTTTGCAGATTTGCTCAACTACAAATGCAGCTACAAGTAAAAACACTGATGTCGCAGCTGCACTGATGTTCAGAGTTGTTGCATCAGCAACCAATACAGGTGCGGTGAACTGTTTGACCAATACTCCAACGTGCCAGCCTAGAAAAATAGCTGAGGTTATCGCTGCTGCTTTTGCTAGAAGGAGAACACGAACGGCATAGAAGGGATTTACTGGGATTAGTTTTATAGCTGATGGCTTAGTGAGGGTTCTCTTGTATTTCCAAATCGGGACAACCATAACTAAAAGAACAATTGCAATAACAGAAATTGAAATGCCAAGAGTTGGAGTGCTGATCGGAACCTCTAGGCCGTTATTTACCGCCCATTGGCTATAGCCAAAACCTATAACTGCAGAAGCTATTGCCCACAGGGCAATTATGAGTGGGCTGATTGGCTTCAATATAGTTTCACCTGATCTACAAAGACTTCTGCTAACTTCTCTATTCTGCCAACTCCAGGAAGAGTCGCATTCTGATCCATTAGATACCAAGGAACAATCACAAAAGATCTGTTCTTAGTTTCAGGGTGAGGAATAACAAGCTCAGGTGAACGAAAGTTTGTGTTGCCATAGGTGATGATGTCGATGTCAATATTTCTATCACCCCAGCGCTCTTTGCGTTTACGCCCAAGTTCTAATTCGATAGCTTGCAGCTGTCTAAGTAGCTCTTCTGGTTTTAGCGATGTTTCTATTTCAGTAACACAATTCAAGAACTTTGGTTTTGAAGAATCAACCCCAGCAAGAGTCAAAGCCTTAGATTCAACTATTGGCGAGATGTCGGTGAGATAAACATCTTTAGTTGTGGCTATGAGAGACAGTGCTTTGATCAGCCAATTACGTCGGTTACCTAAATTACTGCCGAGAGCTAAAACACAGATTGTCATTAGCTTTGCTTCTTAGCCTTGACTGTGATGCTGACATCTTCAAACTCATAAGGAATAGGAGCACCTGGTTTATGAACTGTGATCTTGGCCTTTAGCACTTTGCCCCCACCAAAGTTCAAGGCGTAGTCAAGAAGTCTTTGGGCTAGGGTCTCTAGAAGATCAACGGGGTCATTCTTAGTGAGCTCCACTAACCCCTTAGCCAAATCTCCATAGTGAGCTGTGTTATTCAAATCATCAGTGAAGGCAGCCTTATCGCCATCAACCCAGATTGCGGCATCTATATAGAAGTCTTGACCGTTCTGTCTTTCAAAGTCAAAGACCCCGTGATGTGCGAAGACTCTAAGTCCGGTGATGGCTATCTTGTGCTGCATAGGTCAATTCTGCCCTAGGAAGACTTCTTATCTGCTTCACCTTCATGTAAAGCCCCCACAATGCTGATGGCATCGGTGGTAGCAAGCACGTTGTGGACTCTTACGCCCCATAGCTTTCTCTGCATAAGTAGAGCAGTTAGCACAGCTGTAGCAACATCTCTTCGCTCGTGAGAGACAGAGTTCGGCTCTTCCTCATCTAAAGCACCTGCGATGAACCTCTTACGAGAAGCTCCTACCAGTATTGGTAAACCCAGCTTTTCTAATTCATCGAGTCTGGCTACTAGTTGCCAGTTCTGCTTCATGTCTTTAGCAAAGCCAAGACCTGGATCAACCACAATCTTGGATCTATCCACTCCGGCTGCAATAGCTGCATTGACTCTCTCTTGAAGTTCTGTAGCAACTTCAAGTGCCACATTCTGATATGAGTTCATGGTGTCCATCACATTGGCATGACCTCGCCAATGCGAGATGATTATTGTCGCTTTTGTTTCAGCTGCAACCTTGAACATGTTCTCATCAGCTAATCCACCAGAAACATCATTGATGATGGTTGCTCCTAGTAACACAGCAGCAAGAGCAGTTTCAGAGTTCATAGTGTCAACAGAAATGGCACAGCCCAAGTCAGTATCAACAATCTTGGCGATAACAGGTAAGACTCTTTCCTGTTCTTCTTCAACAGAGATACGAATAGCACCTGGTCTAGTTGACTCTCCACCAACATCAATGATGTCCGCTCCACTTATCTGCAACAACTTGGCATGATCTAAAGCTGCTTGAAGAGCAAGGAATTGGTTACCATCACTAAAACTATCTGGGGTGATATTCAGCACACCCATAACTAGCGGTCTCACCTTAGGGGCAGTTGGGTTGTATTTCATTTTGCGATGAGAGCCATAACTTCTGCCCTTGCAGCAGCTTCACTGTATTCACCACGGGTGGCCATCGTTACTGTGTTGGCTTCTGGTTGTCTAGCTCCTCGGGATGCAACACAGTGATGTCTTGCCTCAATGACAACAACAACTCCCCTGGTTCCCAAACCTTGTTCTAAAGCATCAGCAATCTGAGCAGTTAGGTTTTCTTGCAGTTGAGGTCTAGCAGAGAGAATTTCAACTAACTTAGGTAATCTTCCTAAACCAATTACTCGATCACTTGGTAGGTAGGCAATGTGAGCAACACCTGTGAAAGGTAAAAGATGATGCTCACAGATACTTACTAGTTCGATGTCTTTAAGAATTACAACATCATTGTGATCAGCTGGAAAAGTATCGCGAAGAGCTTCTAAAGGATCAACACCGATGCCTGCAAAGAAGCCGCTGTATGCATCAGCAAACTTTTGTGGAGTTGCCTTTAGCTCTTCACGGTTAGGGTCTTCACCGATAGCCGAAATCAACTCAACAACAGCTGCTTTGATTCGTTCGGCGTCAACCATGCTTAGGCCTTTTTAGCTTTAGCTGTTTTCTTCGCAGCTGGCTTCTTAGAAACTTCAGCCTTCTTTGATGCTGCATTCTTTGAAGCAGTTGAACCCTTAGAAGGAATAGCTATAGGACCCTGCTTAGGCTTTGGTCTGGTCTTCTTAGATAGCCACTGTGGACGCTTAGGAAGTTTCTTCACGTTCTTGAAGATAACTGCAATCTCTTGCGCGTTAAGAGTTTCTCTTTCCATAAGTTCTTTAGCCATCGCATCTAAGACCTTACGATTTAGATTGATTGCTTTATAAGCCTCATCGTGAGCTGCATCAAGAATTGCTCTGATCTCTGCATCAATGTTTTGAGCAGTGATGTCGCTGTATTCCTTGGTGCTAGCCATATCTCTACCAATGAATACTTCACCTGCAGTGCCATAAGCAACAGAGCCAACCAAGCTGGACATTCCATATTGCATAACCATTGCCTTAGCAATAGAAGTTGCTTTCTCGAAGTCGTTAGATGCACCGGTAGTTGGGTCACCAAAGACAACTTCTTCAGCAACACGACCACCCATTGCATAAGCAATCTGATCTAGCAGTTGGTTACGAGTAACTGAGTATCTATCTTCTAGCGGAAGAACCATGGTGTATCCAAGTGCTCTACCTCTAGGCAAGATAGTTACCTTAGAAACAGGGTCGCTGTTGTTCATTGAAGCAGCAACTAGTGCGTGACCTGCTTCGTGATAAGCAGTGTTCAATCTCTCTGAGTCCATCATCAAACGAGTCTTCTTAGCAGGCCCACCAATAACACGGTCAATAGATTCATCCAAAGTTGAATTAGTAATCTGCTTCTCACCCAAACGAGCAGTAAGCAGTGCTGCTTCATTCAAAACGTTTGCAAGATCTGCGCCAGTAAAGCCAGGAGTTCTTCTAGCAACAGTTGCTAGATCAACATCAGCGGCAACCGGCTTACCCTTGGCATGTACTTTCAGAATCTGTTCACGACCAATAAGGTCAGGTGCAGATACTCCAATCTGACGATCAAAACGACCAGGACGCAATAGCGCTGGGTCTAGAACATCAGGACGGTTGGTTGCTGCAATCAAAATAACGTTGGTCTTTGAATCAAAACCATCCATCTCAACAAGCAACTGGTTCAGGGTCTGCTCACGCTCATCGTTACCGCCACCAACACCAGCACCACGCTGGCGCCCAACAGCATCGATTTCATCTACGAAGATAATCGCAGGAGATGCAGCCTTTGCTTGCTCGAATAGATCACGAACACGAGATGCACCGACACCTACAAACATTTCAACAAAGTCAGAGCCTGAGATTGTGAAGAATGGAACTCCAGCTTCACCAGCAACTGCTTTAGCAAGAAGTGTCTTACCAGTTCCCGGAGGGCCGTATAGCAATACACCTCTAGGAATCTTTGCCCCTACTGCCTGGAACTTTTGTGGTTCCTTTAGGAATTCCTTAATTTCTTGTAGTTCTTCAATTGCTTCATCAACACCAGCAACATCTTCAAAGGTCACCTTAGGCATGTCTTTGTTATAGAGCTTTGCTCTTGATTTACCGAACTGCATCACCTTGCTGTTACCACCTTGGGCACTAGACATTAGGAACCAGAACAAACCAAAGATAAGAATGAAAGGAAGGATTGAGAACAGAAGAGATAGGTACCAAGGTGTGCTGGTCACCTGATCATTGAAACCATCAGCAATAGTTGCTTCGGAAATAACAGTTGCAACCTGTGTGCCACGAGGTGTGACATAGAAGAACTGGATCTTGTCACCGTATTTGACATCAGCAGAATTTAGGACAACATCAACGCGCTGTTCATTCTCAATAACTAGAACTGACTTAGCTGTTCCACTTTTAATGAATTGAAGACCAACTGAGGTGTCCACCTTAGTGAACCCGGTTGTGTTCACTGAGTTAAAACCAATGGTGAGCGCAGCAAGAGCTACAAAAATCCAGAAAAATGGACCTCTAAAAAGTTTGCGAGATTTCATATAAGAGGCTAAGCCCCTACCTTCCTAATACAACAAGACCAAGTACTAGGCTACAAGCCAAAAGGGACAGTTATACCCCTGTATTTGGCTTGTTCGCAGAGAGATTAAAGGAATTTAGCTGTAAACAGCAGGGGCTAAGACCCCAACGTCCTTGAGGGTGCGGTAGTGCTCTGCATAATCAAGGCCGTAACCGACAACAAACTCATTAGGGATGTCAAAGCCAACCCAGGCAACATCAACATCTACCTTGGCAGCATCTGGCTTACGAAGTAAGGCAACTACTTCAACCGATGCTGCTCCGCGAGCAGTTAGGTTGCTCATTAGCCAAGACAAAGTCAAACCTGAGTCGATGATGTCTTCAACTATAAGAACGTGTCTACCCAGAACATCTGCATCTAGATCTTTGAGGATTCTTACAACTCCTGAAGACTGGGTTCCTGAGCCATAAGAAGAAACTGCCATCCAGTCCATAGTCACTGGAAGCTGAATTGCTCTTGATAAATCAGCCATGAACATGACCGCGCCTTTTAGCACTCCAACAAGAAGAAGATCTTTACCTTCATACTTGGTTTCTATTTCGCGAGCTAACTCTTCGATTCTGGTTGCGATTTGTTCTTCGGTAACTAAGACCTTAGTGATGTCCTTTTGGACCTTATCGAGGTTCACCTAGCATGCTCCTGGCTTCATAGTTTTAGTGCTTTTGAGAATAATCTCTTTGCCCTTTCGCTCTACTCTAACGGAGGGAAGGGTCAAAGGTTTTTGACCATGCCAATTAGTTACCAACTCCATAACAGAGTCGATTTGAACCTTGGCTGGTTCTGCACCCATAAGGGAAAGTGATTTGTGAATCACCCTATTTGCTAAGGCTTTAGGTAGCTTTTCAAAGAGATCAGTATCAATAATCACTGAGTTGTTTGTGGTCTTAGCAACTTCACGAAAGGCCTTATCTGCTTGAGCTTCAAGATAACTGATGTCATCCTGCAGAATCTCAGCTGTGCGAGATAAAGCTTGAGCAATGCCAGGGCCTAGTTCTTCTTCAAGAACTGGCAAGACTTTTAGTCTTGCCTTCACTCTTGAGAACTTGGTATCTAGATTCTGAGGATCAGACCAGTAGTTGAGACCTAGGTCTTCACAATAAGAAACTGTTTCTTTTCTTGTAATCCCAAGTAATGGACGAAGGTATTTACCATCAGGAGAAAGTGTTGGCATCCCTGCAATTGATTTAGCACCAGAGCCTCTGGCTAAACCTAGTAATACTGTCTCTGCTTGATCGTCTTGAGTATGCCCAAGCATTGTGACTGCAGCATTATGTTTTTGAGCAAACTCCGTAAGAGCTCCATAACGAGCATTTCTAGCGGCCGCTTCCATCCCTAAGGAGTTCTGTTGGACAACAACATCCATAATATCCACAACACTAAAACCCATCTCCGTAAGAAGTCCTTTTGTTCTTAGAGCAACCTCCATAGAACCTTCTTGAAGATTGTGATTGACGATACAGGCAATCACATTCACGTCTGCTCTTTGACCTTCAAATAGAACTGCACTGGCAAGTGCTAAAGAGTCTGCTCCTCCGGAGCAGGCAACAGCAACAGTGCTTCCTTTATATAGATTGAGTAGATCCCAGCTATCCCGAACAGCACGGCGAATATCTGCCATGGCTGGGCTTAGCCTAGGTCGCTCGGACATTGTCGCCTTTCGGTATTCTTGTAGTATCTAGCCTATTTAGGAGAAGCATGTCTATTGACGCCATCATCGAGATTCCTCGTGGAAGCCGCAACAAGTATGAGGTTGACCATGAGTCAGGCCGTGTCCGTCTGGACCGCGTTCTATTTACACCTTTTGTCTATCCAGTTGACTATGGATACTTTGACAACACCCTAGGTGGCGATGGAGACCCATTAGACGCACTAGTACTACTTGAGTACCCACTATTCCCAGGTGTAATCGTTGAGGTTAGACCAGTAGGTGTATTGCCTATGGAAGATGATGGTGGCATCGATGAGAAGGTTCTTTGTGTTCCAGTAAAGGACAAGCGTTGGGCTCACATCCAAGACATCAACGATGTTCCTCAGCAGACTAAAGACGAACTAGAGCACTTCTTCACTCACTACAAAGATCTAGAGCCAGGCAAATGGGTCAAGGTTGGTAAGTGGGCAGGTAAAGATGAAGCTCAACGTCTAATCGATGAAGCTATTGAAAGATTCAAGACTGAGGGCGGGCACCAATAGTAGTAACTGCTTTGGCGGCGGTTTTTGTTGCATTAGCAATAGCACTATTTAGTTCAACACCTTTAGCAAGATTTGCAATCAGCGAGCCAGCAAAAGCATCTCCAGCACCTGTTGGATCTATTGCATTAACAATCTCTGCTTCAAAAGAATTGGTTTTTATACCTTCTATATAAAGGTCAGCACCATTACTACCTTTAGTCACGATAGTGATGTGTGAACATTCAGTTGAAAGTAGCTCAAACTCTTCTTCATTAGGCAAAAGAATGTCTACGCCATTAACTGATGATTTGAATAGTTCAACACCAAAGTCTTTGATGTATCCAGTTGAACCTGGATCAATAGCTAGTAGTGCCCCAGCATCTTGAACTCTAAAGATAAAGTTCTTTATCTCTGCCTCTGACCTGCCAAAGAGTGTGTAACCAGATAGGTACACATAAGAGAAGTCACTTAGGTAATCAATGTTTAGTTCATCAAGTGAAAGATCTTTGTTGGCTCCCCTATCGGTTAGCATGCTTCTTGAGGCACCTTCAACTAGAACAACTAGTGAGCCTGTTGATTTAGTCTCACTAGTTTGTAATTCAGCATGGACGCCAAAGCTCTCAAACTCTTGAGTAACTCGCTCTTTGTCGGCAGAGCCGACACAACCAATGAAAGTAACCTCAGCACCTTCATGAGATGCCCAGCTAGCCATGTTGCTGGCTGAACCACCTAGGGTTTGGGTGATTAAGGCGTTGGTATCTGTATTGGCTCTAACTGCTCCATCAGGAACAACAATGATGTCATCTATCACATCGCCGATGACTAAGACATTTACCACTACTTGACCTTCGACCAAGAAGTTGCAATTTGACCGGCGAGCTTAACGTTGTTTCTAGCAAGGTCAAGGTTGACCTCTAGGCTTCTGCCCTTTGACTCTTCAACAATGAAACCCAGAAGGAAAGGAGTAACAGCTTTACCGTGAACACCAGCAGCGTCAGCTGCCTTGAATGCAATCTGCAGAACACGATCGTGTTCTGCTGGATCCCACTGCAGCTCCAATGGGATTGGGTTGGCAATAACAATTCCCTGGTTGTGTCCAAGCTCATCCTGAGCTTTCATTGCTTGAGCAATCTGGTCTGTTGTATCAAGTGACCAGTCAATCTGCAAACCAGATCTGTTCAACCAGAATGCTGGGAACTCTTTTGTCTGCCAACCGATAACTGGAACTGATAGTGATTCAAGTCTTTCTAATGTTGCGGAGATATCTAGAACAGATTTCACACCAGCACAAACAACAGTGATAGGAGTAACTGCAAGTGTTGATAGATCTGCAGACTCATCGAAGGTTGTGTTAGCTCCTCTGTGCACGCCACCTAAACCACCGGTAGCAAAGACACGAATACCAGCAAGGGATGCTAGGTGAGCTGTTGCTGCAACAGTAGTTGCACCACTTTCTTTACGGGCAGCAAGAATAGGAATATCTCTAACGCTGGCTTTAGCTAAATCTTCATTAGCAATGCGGTCAACGCCTCGCTCATCCAAACCAATCTGCGGAACACCATCAAGGATTGCAATAGTTGCTGGTGTTACTCCCTGCTCTCTAAGAATCTCTTCGAATTCAATAGCAGCAGCTAGATTCTGCGGTCTCGGTAAACCGTGCGAGATGATTGTTGATTCAAGGGCTACAACTGGTTTGCCGGCATCAAGAGCAGCGGCTACTTCTTTAGAGATTTGAAAGGGTTTCATAGTTCAAGGTTACCTAAGCCCAGTGAAGAGATAGCATCAAAGTATGCAGAGCCCAAAGAGTTTCCTTGAAGGAGTAAGACATCCTGAAGCCTTCCACGGTAATGGCAAGGCCAGCCCCTTCTTTGAGGGTTGGTACGTGAAGCTGGTTTCAGAAGATCTATCTCAACGTTGGGCTGTTATCCCCGGTATCTTCAAGGGCATCGATAAAGCTGATAGCGATGAGCGACAAAGTCACGATGAGGCTTTCATACAAGTATTAGATGGCTCAACAGGTCGTAGCTGGTTTCACTCCTTTGATATCTCTGAGTTCAAAGCATCAACTGGCAAATTTGAAGTCCAAATAGGTAACAACTTCTTCAGTGAAAAAGAAGTAAGGCTAGATCTTCCTCAACTAAAGGGAACTATCCAGATAACTACACCTTTTGTTCCATGGCCGGTAACTCTAAGAAGCCCGGGCATCATGGGTTGGTATGGACTGGTTCCATTCATGGAATGCTTCCACGGCATTGTTAGCTTTGGTCACAAGCTAGAAGGTTCGCTATCTGTTGAAGGCAAAGAACAGTCATTTAGTAAAGGCAAAGGTTATATAGAAACAGATTGGGGCAGAGGATTCCCCTCAGGATATATCTGGATGCAAACCAATCACTTTGATTTCAATAACGACACATCTCTTATTGCATCGTGTGCGATCATTCCTTGGATAGGGAAGTCCTTTAGAGGATTCATCATGGGAATGATGCATGAAGGAAAGCTTTACAGTTGGACAACTTATAACGGGTCCAAAGAACTAGAACTAAGAGTTGATGACAGCCATGTGTTCTGGAAAGTTACTGGTCCTGATGGAACACTTGAACTAAAAGCAGAAAGAACTCGTGGTGGACTACTTCACGCTCCGCTACATAAGAACATGCATAGAAGAGTTGAGGAGACCATGGACTCAACAGTTGAGATCAAGTTACTTGATAAGAACAATGTTGAGATTGTGAAAGGAACAGGAACTGCTGCTGCCTTAGAGATATTTGGTGAACTAGAAAAACTTCTTGCTTACAAAAAGTGACGTTTAGTCTCTAGGCATCTTGCAAGCTGGGGTGCCGCCAGGTAGCTTCTGTCGATACTTTGCTACCAGTGCATAGCCCGGTCTGGCTAGCCAAACAAAAGGTGGAATAAGAATCAGGTTCCCAAGAGCCCTTAGAGCAAAGTTGTTTTGAATTTTGAATAAGTTTGCGAAAGCTTCATGCCCTGCATAGTTCTTGCCATCGACGACTAGATAAACCTTTGCTGTGACTTGCTCAAGAGTTAGTCCATACTTCGCTGGGTCAATGAACTGAAAAGGCGTTGCATCTATTGGGGTTGAAGTGTGTTTGAGAATGAAGTTAGTTGCTGTAGTGCAGAAGCCACAGTCACCATCAAATATCAGTAGAGGCTTTGCTTGCATATCTCAAGACTACGCCTCTGCGTGATTTAGTTCTAGATGGCTCCTTTATCTAAGCCCTTTAGAACAACCTTGGCTCGATCTCTAAGTTCGTCTAGGTCAGATAGACGATCTAAACCTTTGAGCTGCTGAGCCATGCGGTGATTCATCTTGAATGTTTCACGATGTCTATCTAAGAAGTCCCAGTAAAGAGTTGAGAAAGGACAAGCATCATCACCTGATCTCTTCTTAGGGTCATAGACGCATGTTTTACAGAACTCGGTCATTCTGGAGATGTATGCGCCTCCTGCAGGATATGGCTTAGTCATGAGCTTTCCACCATCGGCATAAGTGCCCATACCGATGATGTTTGGAACCATCACCCATTCAGTTGCATCGATGAAGTTCTCTCTCATCCAATCCAAGAACTCCTGAGGATTCACTCCAGTGATTAGAGCTAGGTTACTTAGAATCATCAATCTTGGTATGTGATGTGTCCATGCTCTCTTCTCAACATCAGAGACGATGCCTTGGACGCAATTCATCTTTGTTGCTTGAGAGTTCTTGAACACAGTCAAAAGAGTTCTATCAGCTTTGAGAACATTTGCTTCTCGGTATTCATAACCTAAGAACCAATACATGCCATTTACATACTCTCGCCAACCAATAACCTGCCGTATGAAAGCTTCGACGGACTGAATTGCATAGTCGTTCTTCTTATATGCCTTTAGTGTCTCTGCAATCACTTCTCTAGGGTGCAGCAGCCCATTGTTTAGATACGGGCTTAGCAAAGAGTGATGCATAGCCCAGTTATCTTTGGCCACAGCATCTTCATATGGTCCGAATGCGTCCATGTGATATTTGAGAAAGTGGTGCAGTTGAGCAAGAGCTCCTGCTCTCATGGTTGCCCAGGTATTGCTTACTTCCATCCCTAGCTCTTTAGCTACTTCAAGATCTATCTGATCTCTTGCTTGCTCAAGATATGCAGGATAGGTGTAGTTCTTAGGTGGGGGTAGGCGATTATCTTGATCAAAGTTCCATTGGCCACCAACAGGCTTACCATCTTCGACAAGAATGCCTAAACGAGTTCTTTGAAGTCGGTAAAAGTTTTCCATGACAAAAGATTTTTGTTTTGAAGCCCAGTCTCTGAAGAGCTCTCTCGAGGTTAGGAACAAATCGTTAGGCACAAACGAAACCCCATAGTTTTGAAGTTGTTCAAACTGTTTGATAGAGGAAGGTTCGGCACAAACAATCGGGACTTTGTTTGGCAGAGACTTTAGTGCTTTCTCAAGACCTTGAATAGTTGTGTCTGCTTTTATGTATTGAACCTGAAAACCTTTAGCTTCTAGTTCTTTAGCAAAGTGTCTGGCTGAAGAGATCATGAAGAATAGGCGTTCCTGATGCCAATCACGACCTGAGACCATGCGCTTGCTCTCAACAAGAACAATCAGATCTGTTTTCAGATTAGCTTTCGCTAGAGCACCATGATCACTGTTGAGGTGGTCGAAAGGAATATAAATGATTCTTTCAATCATGCGGACTTACATTTCTTGGAACAGTAGAGCACATTGGCCCAATCTCTCTCCCACTTCTTTCGCCATTCAAAAGGCTTTTTGCAGGTCAGGCAAATCTTAGGTGGGAACCCTCCCTTAGTTTGAGCAACTCTAGGCATGAGCCAAGAATAACGGAGTCGGTGGTTCTCCGATTCTTATCGGCTGCTGGCTAGGATATTCAATGCCTAGAAAAAAGGAACGCAAATGAGATTTCTAATCGCTGTGATTGATGACCGCAGCAACTCTGCTAGTTCAAATGAAATGGCTGCTATCGATGAATTCAACGACCACCTGACTGAAAAGGGTCAGATGATCATGGCATGCGGTGTTGAAGACCCAAGCCAATCAAAAGTAATTGATAACAGAGCTGAGGCCGGAATATTCGAAGAGGGACCCCTTCACGATTTCACTGAATTCATGGCTGGTTTTTGGATTATCTCGGCCAGCTCCGAAGAGGAGGCTAGAGACCTAGCTGCCTGGGGCTCTAGGGCTTGTAATAGGAAAGTAGAGCTGCGCAAGCTCCATGGCTAGTGCCCTAGGTTCGGGGTAGCCTACCGGCTTCGTCTTGGTAGCCTTGACTAATGATTGATTCAAAGGATTTCAGCGAGTTCCTCGCCAACAGAAGAAGCACTCGAGCATTCAAATCAGACCCAGTTGATGCCAATATAATCGATGAGCTTTTAGAAGATGGTCTCACTGCACCTAGTTGGAGTAACACTAGGCCTTTCCTAGTGGCTGTGGCATCGGGTGAAGTTAGGGATCGAATTTCTAAAGACATGCTAGAACGTTGGAGCGTTGGCTCTGGGATGACTAGTGGAAATCTAAAAGACAAAATAAAGTTTCTTTTCACCCCTAAAGCCTGGCCACTAAGTGATTACCCAATCATGAAGCCATACCCAAAGTCTTTACAACCTAGAGCTAGAAGAGTAGGTAAAGAACTCTATGGCTTGTTAGGTGTAGCAAGGGGAGATAAAAAAGCTAGAGATGCTCAATGGGCTAAGAACTATGAGTTCTTCAATGCTCCTGTTGAAATCTTTGTCTTCATCCATAAAGGGTTGTCTGTGTTTGCAGCAAACGATGCGGGATTATTTGCCGAGAACCTAATGCTTAGCGCTCATGCCAAAGGTCTGGGGACATGTGCTCAAGGAGCAGTTGCGATATGGCCTAAAGCTGTGCATGAGGAATTCGTTATCCCTAAGGGATACAAACTTATTTATGGCATTGCAATTGGATACCGCGATGAGGCTGAGGTAAACACTTTCCAAGCCAACCGAATTGGCCCTGAAGAGATTTCCGCTAAAGCTAAGTAACACACCAGACGAAAACTGATGTTGTTTATTGTTTTTTCTTAGATAAGTTCTTGATCCAAGAAATTGCGCTGGTAGACCAGAGTGCCCAGAGAACTAGTAATGGTTGAAAGAAAAGCCTGATCAGTCTGGCCTCATCTGTATCTAAGCCAAAAGCATCTGTCCGGGTCAGCCATTGGGAAATGTTGCCAGGAAATATGGCGACAAAGAATAGGGCCGTTACTGTTCCAGCAATCGGAGCTTTGTATCCAGATAGCAGCCAGAGCCCCAAACAGATCTCCACGACTCCGCTTGCAAGGACGACGAAATCGGCATCTAGCGGAACCCAGGTAGGCACCTGAGCCTTGAAGGTTTCTCGAGCTGAACCTAAGTGTGATGTCCCTGCCAAGGCTAAAGCCAGGCCTAGGGCTATTCGAGAGAGGTTTTTGAGTATCTTCATGATGTTTAGCAGTCTACTTTTAGCCTGACTTGATAGGCCAAAGGCTTGAGTTGAAGGTCTCTAATCAATTTTGGCAACGCCCTAACATGCTAGTTACATTATCTAGACAGACCGACTAATATGGAACAAATCTCAAAATTGTTGAGATTACCGAATAAAAAAGGAATTCCCACATGAAAAAACTTGGCTTTTCTCTGGTGTCTCTAGCGTTGCTAGTTGCTGCCTCAGTGCCTTCAGCAGGTGCTAAAAGCGCTGACGCAGTATCAATTTACTTGGACGCTCCATTGGTTCAAGGATCTTTTGCCTCAGGAACCTCTGGCGCAAATTCTGAAGATTTCAACAGTTTCACTTCAGGTGCATGTCCAACCACTTGGGCAGTAGGAACAATAAGTGGTGCATGTAACATCAGCTCTGTGCTGACCTGGGGTGGCTCATCAGCTGCTGCCAACTCAACCACATCTTCAATTGGTGGTCCGGGATCAAACTACGCAACTACCGCGAACAACACCGACGCATTCACGCTTACGCTAGCCACTCCTTCAAAATACGTGGGACTTTATTGGACTGCCGGTTCTCCAAGCAACAAAATTTCTTTCTTTGATGGAAGCAAGAAGATCATTGAACTTACAACCGCGTCAATCATGGATCTACTAGGAACTCCGCCTACAAACGCAGGTGATTGGACCACTATTGCCAATGACCCTGCAGCTGTGTTGAATGCTGGTACCGCTGGTCTTACCTACAAGAGAGCTTTCTACTTTGGTAACCCACGTGGCTACTCAGCTAATCCTCCAACTTCAATCTCAACCATTTCAGGTGTAGACCCTTGGGTTTACCTGCACTTGTTTGCTTCTGGAACTGTTGAGTTCGACAGCATCCAGTTCTCTGGTGGTGGCTTTGAGTTTGACAACCTAGTTGTCTCATCCACTGCTAAAACTCCTCCTGCATCACTTGCTCCAGCAGGTTTCATCAATGCTGAGCACACCGTGAACTTCGATGCCAACGGCGGCGAAGGAACAATGGATCCAATCACTGCAAATGCAGAAGGCACACTTCCTACCAACACACTTACTAATGCAAACGCAGAGTGTACATATGCAGGTTGGAACACAAAGGCTGATGGCTCTGGAGTTGCCTATGAAGATGGAGCAACATTCTCATATGAATCTAATGAGACTTTGTATGCACAATGGGATTGCCCAGAAGAAGAAGTGACAGTTGATGAAGAACTGGCTGCAACTGGATCTGACAACAGCCTTCCTCTAATGGCAATGGTTGTTCTATTAGCACTTGGTGCTGTTCTACTACTAGTTGGTAGAAGAAGAAGCAGAAGCTAATACCTTAAATGCTTATAGGCCTCAGGCAATAGCCTGGGGCCTATTTGTTTAACTAAATGTATTTACTTTCTAGGACAGTGAGCGGGCCACGATAAGACCAATCAAATCGTTCCAGTTTAAAGAACTCATAGGGTTGTCAACCACATCATCAAGAATTTTTCCTAGTGTGTAAGCCTGAATAAGAACAGCTGCTGCACGTGGGTCGAAGTCTTTGTTGAACCAGCCACGGTTTTGAACTTCAGTGAACTGTTCTGTGAACTCATCGGTTAGACCTTGTTGAACTTGGCCCAAAGCTTTTCTAAACTTCTCGTTCTTCTCTGCCATACCGAGGATGCGAGCTCGTTCATACCTATTAGCTTTGCGCGCTGGATCTTGGGTTAGTTCTGTTACCCTGGCCAAGCCAGCGAAGAACTGTTCTTTGGTCTTGCATTCTTCAAGCAGCTGGCGAATAACACCACCACTTTTTTCAACAAACCTTGAGTAGCGGACTAAATAGGCTTCTTCAATCAAATCCCCGATTGTGTCCCAAAAGTGATACAGGGAGCCCCTTGCTATACCTGTCCTGCGAAGAATCTCCGCAGCGGTAACTTCTTTCTCTTGGAGTTCATCAAGCATCTCTACTGCGGTTTGCAGCAGTTTGGATCTTGTTTCCTGCCCCGCCTCGCTCATTCGCCTAGTCTAGCAAGTGGCGCAAAAATGTCGTATTTAGCGGTTAAAAGTGTCGTATCAGATAGGCGAAGAAGCAGATAATTAGTCCTCAGAGATGGCTATTTCTTTACAACAGAGCCTTGCCCGTTTAGCTGCCAGGCGTGAACGTAGTCAATCACTGTCTTACTTTCTGACCATCCAGAGTAGCTGCCACCAAAACCAGCAGAGCCTCCTACAGCGTTATTCAGGATTAAGAAAAATGGCTCATTGAAAACCCATTGCCCCTGAACATTGGCTGGGGTAACAGCCCAGAATATTTCTCTATCGATGTAGAACTCTAATCTGTTTGGCTGCCATGCCAGGCCGTAGGTGTGAAAGTCCTGCTGGTAGTTAGCCTGGTTCTTTTCTTCTCCCCAGACGTAACTGTGATTACCACAGCAGGTTGCGGTGTTTGTCTTCGAGAAATGAACTGCCGCAGAGTTTCTCATAGGTAAGTTTCCACCCTGCTCAGCGATGTCTATCTCTCCGGCTAAAGGCCAACCAACATCAGTCATTGCATCACCCAGTGCCCAGAATGCAGGCCAGTTAGCGCCACCAGCAGGCATTTTCATTCGGGTTTCAATGTAGCCGTATTTGAAGGACACTTTCTTTTGAGTATCAAAGCGCCCACTGGTGTAGTTACAAGGTGCTGACTTGCATTCGCCTGCGTCAGTAGGGGCAACGTTGACTCTCTTGGTGGTAATTACCGCATTTCCCTGTGGTGTGCCATCAAGTCGAATGGCGTCTGGGGTGTACCACTGCTTTTCTGAGTTATGACAGGTCCCTCCGCCATTCTCACTTCCATGTCCACAGTACCTAGAGGTCCAATTAGTGGAATTGATCAGGCCACCACTTTCTCCAGTGAAAGAATCCGACCAAAGTAATTTGCCCAGCTTATGGCCCAACAAAGAAGGTGCGGCAACTGTTGCTTTCCATTGGGCATATAGATTCAGCTTGCCCTTGGGCTTAACAACTGACGAGTTGTAGTAGCGCACAGGCCCAGACTTAGTCAAAGACCAGCCAATAAACCGATGAGAGTCAAGAGTGAATTTGACAGCTGACAAGGCCTTTCCCTTTGCAGGTATGGTCTGTTTGGCCATGACGCCTGAACCGCCGTTGGCATTGAAGGTCACTGTATATGACGTTGCAGCAACTGCAGCAGTAAGGCTAGGTGCTGATAATGCAGCTAAGGAAATTAGTGCTGCTGTCAGAAACCCGATTGTCTTTTTTCTCATTTTTCAATCCTAGTTTGAAGCCGCTTTCACCGCGCCTGTCTGGTATGCAATCTACATATTCACAGCAATTTATAATTACTTCATGGCTTCTAAATCAAAAGGCAAAGTACCGGCTGATCAAGCAAAGTTGGAAGCTGAATGGCTCAGAATCGGGATATCCGGTCCAGCCCGCAAAGCCTTGGTCGATGCAAAACTATATAAGGTTTCTGATCTAAGAAAAATCACCCTGCAAGAGCTGACAGATCTTCATGGAATGGGAAAATCTTCAATAGCCCGACTCCAAGTAATTATGAAGGCCAAGAAGATTTTTTTCACCACTCACTAGAAACATTGCTGTGCACAATCTCTGCAGGGAAACTAGTTTTGATAAAGACTACTTCTGCTAGCAGATGTATGGCTTGTCTAGCCAGCAGTTAGACAAAAACCCCGGCACGAACCGGGGTAATTGTTTGACCTCTTGACAGAGGATCTAATCGGAAGAACAATTTCCGAAACTTCTTCTAGTTTCGAGTATAGGGAATATTTCTTTTTTAGGAAAGAAGTTATCCCCTTCCGGTTAGACCCTCTCTCTGGTCCATGCCTTATGAGAGGAGATACAAGATGACTATTAGTCAGATTGTTGATCTGGTGATACTGGTGGTGAAGATAATCATTTTGATTGTCGAAACTATCTATGCCAGGTAGAACCAGGTGTGTGTTGGCAAGCAATTGTCGGCACACACCCTCAAAGTCTCTAGGGTTGAAGTCGCTGAACTTCCCATGACGTGTAAGTTCCATCATCGTTTATAGAACGCACGTATTCGATTCGATCGTGCATGCGATTAGATCGACCCTTCCAGAATTCAATTCGGGTTGGAACTATTCGGTATCCTCCCCAGTAATCAGGGCGAGGAACCTCACTTTCCCTAAACTTCTCTATCGCATCTTCAAACTGTTTATCTAGTGCTTCTCGGTTCTGGATAAATGCTGACTGTTGGCTTGACCAAGCTGCTACCTGTGAATCATGTGGTCTTGAATTGTGATAATCATCGGATTCATGATCAGGAACTACTCTTGCTACGCCTTCTATGATCACCTGATGGTAAATCGAATACCAACCAAAGACCGCACTAACCTTAGGGTTTGCTGAAATAGCCTGCCCTTTTCTTGAAAGAAAGTTGGTGGCAAAAAAGAATCCGTGCTCATCAACACCTTTGAGTAAAACTGTTCGAGCCCTAGGTTGCTGTTCTGCTGTTACTGTGCTGAGCACAAAAGCGTTAGGTTCAAAAATGTTTTCTCCCTCAGCTTCTTTGAGCCAAAGCTTAAACTGCTCTATTGGATCTGATAACAAATGAGTTTCATGCAGAGATTCCTGACCATAGTCTTCATGTCTGCCTAGAGATTCCATGAGTTAACAATAGGCTCTTGAGTCCAAGATTTAGCGATACTAAATACCGCTACCTCCGCCGCCACCGCCGCCACCGCCAGAGGATCCTCCACCCGAAGAACCACCTGAAGAACTTGTTGCCAAAGACGAACTTAGTGCTTGATCAAAATCAGAGAAGCTCTGGTAGATAAACGGAGTTCCAACAAACCATGTAGGAGAACCTTGCTCCTCATACAATTCTGTAAGCACTTTGCCCCAATGCTTTTGAAGACCTAACAGAATTGCCCAAGGTAGAACTTCTTCATAAAGCTTTAGAACTTGTTTACCTTTAACTTCCGAAGCTGCTAATGAAGCACCTTTAGGTGACTGCAGATACTCGAGTCGATCCTTCTCAGCCAACTCGATGTACATCTCTAAACCATTTAGGTGTGAAACAACTGCACTTCCTTTAGCGGTGTAAGCACGCTTTGAAACTAACAGCCAGTACACAACTCCAAAGCCAAAGAAGCTCAACAGAGGAGCTGCTACATATCCTGCATCTGTCATCGCGTCCAATTGCAGGGCAGCCACAAACCAAAGCAAATAGAGCCCAACGGCTACAACAAAACCTAGCGCTGGAAGCCCTAGAGCTCTCTTGAGGAAATAGCCTGAGCTATTCACCTGTTTAGTCTTAGCGGCCACTAGTTTCTGGAGTGCAGAGGAAATCACTGCATTCTGCGCTTTATCGCTGGATGAGCCAATAGCCAAAACAGAACCTGGCTTATCTAACCCCAAACAACTGAGCACACCATCTTCATCTTTGCCGGCGTTAGTCCTTCGCAGAATAAAACTCTTTTCGTTATCTGCGACAGCTTCAATCTCGATGTGTTTCTTCACAGCAAGCTCAACGATAAGCGCTTGCATCAGATGGTTGCCTTTTCTGGCAACGATGCTGGTTTCTAAAAGACTTGGTGAGGATGCTGGTTTGTATTCTGGAACAATAATTGGAGAAGATCCCTGGGACTTAATTCTGTAAATTCTAAAATACAAAGCCCAAACCAAAACCATTAGAAGTAGCACAAGTGCAAATAGAAAAAGGAACCAAGCAAAACTGCCGCTCACTTCTGGACCGCTTGTGTTTAGCGCCCCTTGGCTAAAACCAATCGCTATGGAGAGGTTTTCTCCAGCCAGTAAATTCTTTGCGGTAAAAGTCATCTGGTCTTTAGAGACTTGTCTTTCATCGCAAGCATCAGTTGAACCAGACAAACCTTGGTAGCAAGCCACGGAATCTAATAGGAGATGCTTTTGCACTTCCGGCTCAAAAGTTACCTTGGCACTAACTTTTCCAAAGCTCTGCTGCCAACCGGTGCCATTGATATCCCAATAGAACTCATCTTCCCCGGTGCTGTCCTTGTAGCTCTTGATGATCCAGGCCTGCGTGTATTTGATTACATAGGTTTGTCTGCCATACACATAGGAATCATCTAGTTTCTTGATGTATATGTTTGTGAAACCCTCTTCTTCAATTACTTCATATTCTCTAGCTGTCCCATTTTCATCAGTAACTGATTGCACATCAATCAAACCTGGTTTATCCCCATAACTACTTGAAGGGATGCTGCGCTTGATTCCACGGTTTTGATCTGTTTCAGGGAAGAGGGCAACTAACGTCTCAGTGACTTGCATTTCTGGTCTGTTCTGTTCTTGTTCATTAACAGATAGATGGTAGGTGGCATCAAAAGATTCAAAGCTGAAGTCATTCACATCCGCCAAAGCCATCTGCGGAATAACCAGGACAATGGTTGCAACAATGACAGCAAACGCTTTGCGTAGTGATTTCATGTTTTTAGACTAACAGTCAGGCTGGCATGGGAGGTTCTGCACTTAAAGCAGAAAGTGCCTCCCCTTTTAGGAGAGGCACTGCCTGTTCGTTACTAACCGAGTGTAACTTTTGTGTTTCTGATAAGCGCTGGAATCTTCCCGCCCTTACCGGTGTGTGTTCCTCTGATTCTTAAGGATCAGGACCCACCTCACTAATGTGCATAACTATTTAGTCTTCAAGAGAGATTTCGTAACGAATGAAATCACTAACATTTGCAACCTTGTCGTAAAGCCTTCTTGCTACAGCATTGCTTTCTTTTGTTATCCAGAAGAGCTCTGTGCAACCTTGTTCAATTGCCTTCTTCTTAACCTCGGCTATTAGAGCTCTTGCGGCCCCTTGGCCGCGTGAAGCTTCACTCACGTAAAGATCTTCTAGGTAGCAATTCCATGTGTTAGACCATGTTGAAAGTTGATAGTGAAAATGGCAAATGCCAACAACCTCCCCATTCTCTTCAGCTACTAGTCCTTGGATTTCTGGGTCTGATTTAGTTAGCCGAGACCAAACCAACTCAGTTGAGAAATCGTTAGGTACACTTTCGTAAAACTTCAAATATGCATGGTAAAGCTCAAGCCATTCAACTTTGTCGTTGGCTTCAATCTTTCTAATATGGATAGCCAAAGTAACAGTCTCTTTTAGCAATCACAATTTGGTGAGTTCACAGGTACAGTTAGCGGATCTTTCTCACGTAATACTGGCCCTGAATCATTAATCACTGGGTAGCCCTCACGAGCCCAATACTCAAAGCCACCGATCATCTCTTTGACTTGGTAACCAAGTAGAGCAAAGTTCAAAGCCCCTCTGTGAGCGCCATTACAACCAGGTCCCCAGCAATAAACAACCACTGGCATATCAATTGGTATCTCTTGGGGTGCACGCTCAGCTATTTCTGAATGGTGCATATGTATGGAACCTTGAGCTCTACCCTGATCCCAAGAACTCTGTCCTCTAACATCAACAAGAACAAGCTTCTTACTTTCATCCATGTCTGCATGAACATCCGAAGCATCAGTCTCAAAAGCCAAACGGCTCGAAAAGTGTGCAATCAACTCTGCTTGAGTTCTTTGATCCTTGGCCATAGTTCAACTTTACTGAAAATTGAGTTACCTCTGCGATGCAGAGGTGGGCATTAGATAAGCCTCGAGGCCTGAACCAAAAACGACGACGTGCGCTCTGTTCGGAAGTCCTAGTTGGTGTAGGCGGTCAGAACCTTCTTGGTGAACTTCGTGGTGTGGGCGGTTGCAGCCAACAGCATGGAAGTGCCATCGGTTGCCGCGGCACTAGCAGTTGGGCTGTAGTCACCAGCGACCGACATTACCTTAGTCTTGCCGCTCCATGAGGTTTGGTTCAAGGTCATCAGAGAAGTTGAAACTCTCGGCTTTACAACCACTGCGGTGATCTTGCCATCAACAACCAGAAGATTCTTCACGACCTCTTCGCTGGTCACGGCAGTTAGCTTCTTGGCAGTTGCGGCAAAAGAGCCAACTTTTCCGAAACGGTGCGCGGTTCGGTCATCGACCACCATATAGAAGTCGCCGTTGAATTCACCAAGGGCCGCGTTGTCGTGGTTCTTGAGGCTTGAGAAGTAGGCAGTATCCCGAGCAGACGGCACCGAGGCAAAGGTGCCACCTGTGAAGACTCGGGTCATGTTCTTGCCATCACTTTGCTTGCCGGTGATTATCGCGAAGGCATACTTGCCCGTGCTGGTCGTGGCGAGGCCCACTGGGAAGAAAGCGTAACCGTTATCCCTATTGGTGAGGGTCATTGTGTAGACGTCGCCGCCGGAGATCCAGTCTGCAGTTAGCGATGGTCTGTGGAATTTCACAACCTTGAACTGTAGACCGGCTTGATCTCCCCGACTTGATTCGCGACTGGTCACATAGAAGATTACCTGCGAGCCATCGGTTGCAGTTTTTAGGAGAGGCTCTGAAACACGCACGTTGCAGGAGTCGTAGAAAGCACCTTTGTTTACCGTACAAGCACTGAAGTTTGCACGGGTGAAAGTTCTCACGATTTTGTGGTCCCAGCCGGATCCGACATTTGCTTCGTCGAAGCTGTAGGTGGAGGCCTCAACCGTGACGTTCTGATTGCTCGATTCGCTGGTCAAGTAACGATTTGCAGTGAAAGTGATTTTGTTACCCGAGACTGAGCCAGCACTTTGCATTGCACCGAGGTTTGAAGTATTGGCGTCAACGATCGAAGTTGTCCAAGTGCTTCCCGAGGTGTTGGTTGCAACCTTCAGGTTTACATCACTATCCGAGTACGAAAGATAAACGGTTCCGGAGTCGGTGATCTGAACGTCGAAAGCAGCCCACCAATTCCAAGGGACATCGAACACGCGGGTGGCTTTGCCCCAGGTGCCATTTCGGCGAATCTTGGCGTCAACGTAGGCGGTGTCAGTTGAGGTACGCTCAACCCAGGCCACTGCGGAAACGCTTCCGTTGACTGCTACCTTCTGACCAACATCGGCGATACCAACCCAGTCGCTTTTAGAAGTGGTCTTCCAGACCTCGCTGGTGCCAGCACTAGCTGGGATGGCTGAAACAATTGCCAGCGAGATGGCTGCGACGATGGCTAAAGTGGATTTGAAAACTGAGCGCATAAGTTTATGCTACTTGCTTATCGCCAAGCGTCAAGGAGAAAAGGTCTAGACAAGTCAGACCCTTCTCTTTGAATTGTTTATTCGAACCCCCGACCCTCTGATCCGTAGATATAGGTTGCACCGCTTCCGATACAGGATTTGTATCGTTCATAACACCATTAATACCCAAAACAGTACCCATATCCAGCAGTAGTCCGCGATATGGGTACTGTTTTGGGTATTAAACGATGCTTTCTAGCTAAGTAAAAAGGTTCCTCAACTTAAATGTAGTTACACTAAATATAAACAGAGGGGGAACATGAATTTGATAGTAAAACAAACGCTGAGAACGATTGCTGTAATTACCATCTCTTTGCTGTCGACTGGTTGCAGCAAATCACTCTCAATGGCAGACATCGTTGAGGAATGCCGAACACCAGGCGAACACATCTGGGTAAATCCAATTGATGGCACAGTAAATGGAAACTCTGTCCGTTTCGATTTCTTGGATCCAATTGCTCTTGCCGCTGAGAACTCTAAGAATCTAGACCCAAGCCCGATTTGTGTGCTAGATTCTCTCGATGCACCAACTGCAGACGTTGTTTCAGAAATTAACGCCACAGCAGGAACTCAGACTATAAATGGCTCAAGTTGGGGTACCGGTTCTGCCAGCTGGGAGTATGACCAGGATGGCCGACTTACCCTCTGGTTATCCACCGATCAATAAAACGTAGTAGCGACGACGCCTTCCGACTCAAGTCAGGTAAGCAGCAGAACGAAAAGTAGTCCTTCAAAGAGTAATAACTAAAGTGCGCTTGGAGGGACTCGAACCCCCAACCTTCTGATCCGTAGTGATTCAAAACTGCAGCAGTGATTGTTACGCCTTTATTTTACTAGAGATTAGTAATTCATCTGCGTCTGCGGATGACACAAGGTGACATCGTTTTGGCTGACTACTTGGCTAACTTTTCCGACAACTAATAGGACCCGTCTTTGATGTGCCCAATTACGCAAAAAGCCTCTTCCTCTGTGAGCACTGGCCGTCCATATCTAAGTGCCTTGGCGACCTTACGTTGCCCAGCTTCCGAGCCTTGAACTAAAAAGGCAGTGAATTTGGTTGTCTCAGCAGCCTTAAGGATGAAGTGAATCTCCCCAAGAGCTACTTCAAGTGAACGTTGATCCTCCAGTGTTCCAGTTTTGCAAACTTCACTCAAATTCTGCACATTTTCGTTTTCGACGATTTCGCGAGCAATTTTCATAAGCTCAGCGTCTGACTTTCCACCTGAACGATGCCTAACTCTAGGAGAAGCGTCAAAGGCTTCTCCATCAGCTTCGTAGCTAACGACGTCTTCCAAAAGAATTTCACATTCTCGGCGTAGCTGACTGTCGACACTGAAAAGATGCTGAAACACAATTGCAGTCATCTCAACATCTGCCATGGCTTGATGTGCATCAGAAGAAGGAGATCCCAAGTCTTTCGCCAAATTTTTCAACTCGTACCCTCCCTTAGGTCGCCCTGGCATAATCCTTTGAGCCCCACTTAAAGTACAAATTGGCGTTGGTAGTTCATCCTCGAGGCCCATCGCATCGAACTCATTTGCTAGTACACCACTATCAAAATTCTTGTTATGCATAACAACTAAGTTTCCGGAAAGGAGAGTTGCTATTGCTGGCCAGAGTTGAGCGAACGTTGGTGCAGAATCAATCTCTAACTGAGTAAGACGAGAGTACCCGAGGCTTTTCTTATAGACAGGGACCTTGGGGTTCACAATTGAGTTAAACCTGTCAACAATCTCGAATTTTTCATTAAGAACTGCAATTGCTATCTCAGTGGCTCGTCTGTCTTCTCCTAAACTTGTAGTTTCAAAATCAATAACTGCATACATCTAGTTGGTTCAGAGCTCCTCGTCATTCAATTTAAATGGGATGTCGACATCAAGTTGGTTTGCCTTCGAAGCAATCTTGTAATCAACGTCTAAAGCTAAAAAGTGTTTCCGACCAAATTCGATTTTCCAGCCTTCACCTTCGAAACGCAGCGCGCTTATGTCAGTAGTTCCTTTTGTTTCGCGGACTAGATAAACGATTCTTTCGCCAGAGTCTAATTTTCTGACAATAGCCCAGTCAGGATTGTAGCCGCCGATTGGAGTATCTATTTTGAACCAGTCAGGGAGCTTCAAGAAAAGCTCCACGTCTTCGCGTTTATCAAGATCCATGGCGTATTGTCTTTCAATTTCTGAATCACATATCACCGCATCGTAAATACTCTTCTTCACATCGACAATGTTGTCGGCATAGGCTTCAACAAGTCGACCTTCGAAAATATCGGCTGAGTAGAAAGAATTAGAACCTTTTTCCTTCTCATACTTAATCCCTTTATTATCTACGATCGTGTGCGCAAGAGCTTGTTGCACAGATCGACGCACCTGTTGCACAAAAACAGCAGGGTTTATCTGCGCATCGAGCTTTCGCCCGCTGGCCTCAATTATTTTGACAATGCTGGATCTGGAGATTGCCAAAAGCGACTGCAGTTCACCAACGACATCTGGCATTTTTATCGAGCGAGCATAATCCAAGTATTTCTCCGTGGATTGGGATGCCGCTTCGATATCCTTTCCGGCTTTCATTCGAATCTCTGCGGAACGCAAAACGATTTTGGGTACTTGAATTGGTTCTGAGTAGCCGAGCCTTCTCAGCCTCTCAACTGATTCGTCAATTAGGTCTTTTGAATCGAAATTCAAGGTATATCTCGTTTTTGGGGCAATTTTTTCCCAAAGTTCATTGAAGCCGGAGATGTCCCTAAAATTATCTTTCAGATTGACCACTTTCCTGTTTCGAGTCGGTTGGATCTTGCCAGCGAAAGACTCGCCGGTATCGGAATGAATTTCGCTCTGCAACTCTGCTGCAAATTTCTCGAATGTTTCTGAGGCTATAACGGTAAGTACGTTGTATTGGTAATTCCTTGATCTCTCACCATTTGCCATCACAGGAAGTCGCAGGCCGCGACCTATCTGTTGGCGACGCTTTATCTCTGACCTTACTTCTTGCAGATTGCAGATAGTAAAAACATTTGGGTTGTCCCAACCTTCTGAGAGTGCTGTATGGCTAAAGATGAATCGAACCGGTTCCCCAGGTGAAAGCAACTGTTCCTTATTCCGCATAATGAGGTCATAAGCCTGTGAATCGTCTGAGCTATCTCCGTTTGTGTCCTTGGCTTTTCCTTTTGTTGTTGCGAAATAGCCTGCACGCGCTTCTTGCGCTGCTGGAGGATTGAGTGTTCGAAAACGCCTATTAGATGAAAGCACTTCTTCGTATAACTCATCAAACCAAAGCTTGAACTTTCCATCCTCTGGATCGTAATTTGCTACGCGATCAATAAAGAACAATGTAAGGGGCTTTATCTGCCCTATTTCACCATTGTCCATTGCGAACTTGAGCCTAAGTTCGGTCTCGAAGTGTTTCTGAATCGCGGCTTGAATTTGTGCTCGTTGCCACCAAGATTGCTCGATGTCGGTGTTTTGCGTGACAAGAATCCTGCGGTGATTTCTGAATTCTAGATAACCAGGCGTGCCCTCGGTTGGAGCGGATATTTGCTCAACATCCCAACCCTCATATATTTTCTTCCCTGTTATCTCATATAAGCTGTCGCCCATTCTCAGGGTTTTTTGGACTCGCCCGTTTTGGCTATTTACCACTACCGTTGCCGTAGGCGATCCAGAACTGACATTGACCCCACGGAGTTCCAGATAGGCAATATTCAAGTCCTCTTCTGCAGTCATTGACAAAACTTCGATTCGTTTTACAAGCCTGCGTTCATAGGCATCAACAGGTCCGAGTCGGTAAACAAGGCAGTGTGTGTTTTTATGGGTTGCCGAGTAACGAAGTCTGAACATCGGATTTAGGCTCTCAATTGCACCTTTTTGGCCCAGCCCATCAAGTTTTTGAGGTTCGTCCATAATAACAACAGGGTTAACTGCTGTTATAAAGTCGACAGGCCTAAGCCCATTCAGGTTATCAGCTTCCCTCATAATGATTTTTCCGTCACCATTAAAAGCCTGAATATTCATCACAAGGATCTGAAGGTGATGAGAAGTTGCGAATTGCCTCAACCGATTAACATTTTTGCTGTCATAAACGTATGAGTCATACTGAACTCCCGAGTAGATTTCACGAAAGTGTTGTTTCATAAGTTCAAGAGAAGCGACCACACCTTCACGGATTGCGACGGTCGGCACAACAATGACAAATTTGGACAGTTTGTATTTCAAGAATAATTCGATTGCAGTCCGAAGATAGACGTAAGTCTTTCCTGTACCTGTTTCCATCTCAATGCTGAAGTCTCTTAGTGGGCCATCTGCATCCTCAATCAACCGTTGAGCCTCGGGGACGATGGGGATGCGCTCGCCTGTCTCAGACATCCGTGTTCGTGCTTGCACTGCCCTAGCGTTAGATAAGAGATCTGAATCTGTCAAACCCCATCGATTTCCTACAACAGTTTCAGAAAATAGCGCGTCCCCCTCATCAAGCACTTGATCCGGAATTGACCCTAAAGTATTTAGATTCCAACCTTCAAATAGCGAGCAAACGGCGTCAATAGCTTCTAGCTGGAAGTCTTGGCCGGATTCAAACTTTATCTGAACAGTCATCGCTAAAAAGTCTTAAACGTAATGTTGGCTTTCTTCGAAGCGAAGAAAAGGTTGGCTTTCAAGGAGTCTTTCCCTGCTAAATCGCTTTCCAAGACGACTAACACGTTACTAGAGTGTTCGATTGCCAAGTCAACAAGGTCAACTGAGGCCTCTCCGCCGAAGTGAACCATGATTCCCCCCGATACCCAGGCTTCCATGTCATTGCGAAGTGATTTCTCAATCGCTGCGTCTAGAGGAACTCCTAGGTGCAACCATATTTCCTGAACGATTTCTGATCTCGGCTTCTCAATTAGGAGACTATTTTCTTGAAAAAGATATTCGCTAGCACTGACTTGAGGCGCAGCAAAAGTGCTCTTTCCCAGGCTAAAGGACCTAAACCCTCCAGACTCTAGCTGGGTATCTACAGCTTGGAGCCTAGTAAGCGTGATGTCTGAAATGACTTCGAATCCTTGCGACCTAGCAAAACTCTTGTCCTCTGTGGCTTCGTCAAGGGTGACGAGCAAATATCTTCTAGTTCCGCCATCAACCTTGTTTTGTGCGGCAACAGCATGTCCAGTAGTTCCTGATCCAGCAAAGAAATCGAGCACGAGTGAATCCTTCTCCGTGGCAATCGCTACAAGAGTCTGGATCAGAGAAACTGGCTTTGGATAGTCGAAAAGTTTTGAGTCTATCCCCAGCCGAACTAAATCTTCAGATCCCGAGCTCGTCGTTATATCCATAAAAAGATCTTTAACTGATGTTGAATCCACGTCGCGAACTTTTGTGTACACTTTCCAACCGTTTGCAGTTTCAACGAACTCGAGATTGTGGCTTTCGTTTTCAACTTTTGGACGCCCCCAGCGGAACGCGTGGAACTTGTGGACACCATTATTGTTTCTCTTTGGGGAGATCTTCACATAACTTTCATGAAGGTGCGAGTCACTGCGGTTCTCTGTTAAAACTTTTCCAGTCGTCGGATTGTAGTAAATGTCAAAGACTAGGTTTGGGCGCGTAACTTCGTTGAAGACACTGTTTGTGTTGTGAAGTTCGTTTTTCAAGACATAAGGTCCGAAACTGTCGCTCTTGACCTCGAAGTCAAATCCTTTGTAAACCGAGGGCATTACTTTCTTTAACTGCGTCGCTGAAGCTCTGAAGTCTTCAACATTCAAAATGTTTCGGGCGTAGGTCAGTATGTATTCTTTGGTGCCAGCAGGGCCGGCTCCGGATATTTGGCGTCCCTTCAAGTTGCTAACCCATACGAAGTTGGCAACAAAGTTTTCGGAACCAAACACCTCATCCATCAAGAGCTTCAGGCTAGCCATCTCGTTATCATCAATAGAAACGAAGATTAGTCCATCTTGAGTTAGTAGATTTCTGGCAAGCACAAGTCTTGGGTACATCATCGAAAGCCAGTTGCTGTGTTTCCTCCCGGACACCTCGGTGTTTGCAACTAATCTGTTTCCTTCTGCATCAATTTGTCCCGTAACTTCGAGGTAATGAGTTAGAGGATCTGAGAAATCATCGTTATAAACGAAATCGTTGCCAGTGTTATAAGGGGGATCGATATAGATCATCTTTATCTGGTCGTTGTACGCGTTTTGAAGTAGTTTGAGCACCTCCAGGTTGTCTCCTGCTACAAATGCATTTCTTGCCTCAGCCCAATCCCTAGAACTTTCCTCCTTGGGAACCAAAGCCGCGAACGAACTCACTTGAAGGGCCTCAGCAGCACTCTTTTTACCAGCCCACATCAGGCCATATCTTTCTCGTCCTTCCTTTAGGCCTGCAACTTCAATACCTAAAAGTTCGCCGAGTCGCTTAGCATCCAACACACCGTCCAGGAGAGTCCCTGGAAACAGGTTCTGAAAAGATTCAAGGTTCGTCTGTGAAGGCGGAATGCTCGCAGTGCTTTCAGGTAAAGAAGGTTCATTCATAGTAGCTCCATGCCTATTTAGGTGTATATTCCCAACTGACAACAATGCTACCCCTTGGTGGCGACATTCCATGAGATGCTCTTTTGTAGTCAGAAGATTGAAAGTGAAGGAATGCCATGACCACGAGGGAAGTCCCAAAACTTACAGGTGATGCACTTGCGGCCAGCGAGAGCAAAGCTAAACACATCCAAATAATCGCATCGGCTGGGGCCGGTAAAACAGAGACTATCTCGCAAAGAGTTGCCAAACTGGTCAGAGATGGCGTTCAGCCATCTGAGATCGTTGCCTTCACATTCACGGTCAAAGCAGCTGAGGAAATCAAGGAGCGCATTCGGGAGCGAGTTCGTAAGTTTGCTGGACAAGAGGCTGCTGACAAGATCGGGATGATGTATGTTGGAACGATTCACGGTTACTGCCTTCAACTTCTTCAGCAACATGTGCCTCAATACGAGACTTATGAAATGGTAGATGAGAATCAGCTTGCTGCTTTTACTATTCGCTGGGATAGGGAGCTCGATCTTCGTAAGTTCGACATAGATCGCCCAGAGGGTCAGGGAAGACTCTTTGAGGGCATGCGCACGTTTTTGGCTAATGTCGCTGTGTTAGAAAATGACCTTATCGATTTAAACCATCTCCCCGATGAGTTGGAGGTTTTTAAGTCGGCAGTCAGGCGACTATACGATCTTCTTGACCAACACCGGATGCTTACTTTCGGGATGCAAATCGGGCGGGCTATAGAAGCTCTTCAAAGTCCTGAGACTATAAATAGAATCTCCTCAGGATTGAAGCACTTAATTGTTGATGAATACCAAGACGTAAATATCGCTCAAGAGAAATTGGTGCAATTACTATCCAAGCCTGCAGGGTCTGCTGATTTGGTTGTAGTCGGTGATGATGATCAAGCCATCTATCAGTGGCGTGGATCGTCAGTCGAGAACATCACTACTTTTGAGAGGAGATATCCTGACGTAGAGACCTACAGGCTCCTAACCAATTTTAGAAGCAGACCTGGAATCGTTGCTCTGGCAAATGAGTTTGCCTCAACAATTCAGGGAAGGATTCCAAAAGTGATGAATCCATTCCAAGAAGTGAATGGGCCATCAGTGGATATAGCGGACAACTTTGAATTTGAAACCCACGAAGCGAACGACATTGCAGAAGTAATACAACGACTTGTTGGCTCAGGCTACAAATACAGCGACATCGCGATCCTTGTTAGAGCCGGGACAACTTACCCTCGGCTGCTAGACGCTTTGGAAAAGAAGGGTGTGCCAGTATCTCCGGGTGACAGGTTAGGTCTTCTAGATCAGGCCGATGCTTTGTTCTTAGCTCGGGTATTTGCGTATTTCGCCGACATGGAATGGAAGCCCACAAAGTACGCCGAATCTGAGCCAGTTCACTTAGCCGATCTGATCACCTATGCCGAAGAAAAATATTCAATATCTATTGACGAGTTGGAGAGATTTCTAGTCAAGACGAAGTCCAAGGTCGGTCAGGATAGTCGCAGAATTAACTTAGTTGATCTGCTGTATGACCTCTTCGCACTACTAGGAGTCCAAGAGTGGGCACAGGACGACAACGTGGCAATCAGCCGACTTGGTACCATGGCAAAATTTGCCAGTATGGTCGGTGACTACGAGGGGATCCAAAAGCACGCTCGTCGAAATGAGGATGGAAGCCAAACTGGAGCATCAGACCAACGTGACTGGCACTTCAAGGGTTTGGTAATTTTAATGAGTAAATTCGCTAGAGATTCTTACCGAGACTTTGGTGGTGAAGACGACTTGACGGTCGATGCCGTAGATCTGATGACGGTACATGCGGCAAAAGGCCTTGAATGGCCAATTGTTTTTATCCCAGCTGTTACTGGGAAACGATTCCCCTCTTCAAGAGTCGGACAGGGTCCTTCTTGGATCATTCCAAGAGATATGTTCGATGCTGATAGATATGAAGGAACTCTTAATGACGAGCGACGACTCTTTTATGTTGCGTTGACTCGTGCAAGGGAATGGGTTTCAATCTCGTCTCATGAGAAAGTCAACACGAAGCGGGGCAGCGAATCTCCATTTATGGCACAAGTGCGTAAGTCTCTGAAGGACACCCCTGGGTACCCACCTGAATGGACAAAAGACCGAAGCAACGAGGCTGAAGGCCTGCTTCAAATTTCTTATTCTGACTTATCGGCATATCTTTATTGCGGGTACAGCTATTGGCTGAGACACAGAATCGGATTTCCATCTGTTCTAGTAGATTCCCTGGGCTATGGAAAGACAATCCACCATTTGATGAGAGTTATTGCTGAGCTGAGCACGTCAAAGGGTAGACCTCTTACTTCCCAGGAAGTGGACAAACTTCTTGCAACGGATTTCTTTCTACCTTTTGCGAATAAAACTTTAGCTGAAAATTTGAAAAATGCAGCAGGATCACTTGTCCGTAAGTACTTAGAAGAGTACGCAGAAGATACAACAAGAACTTGGCAAACTGAAAGGCCTTTTGAACTCGAAGTCAACGGCGCGCTAATCATAGGTCGTGCGGATGTAATTCTTGATAAACACGAAGGTGAACCCGATGACCTCGCGATTGTTGACTATAAAACAGTAGTGGGAGAACAGGAATTCGATCTACAGCTTCAGATATATGCGGAAGCGGGAATCCGCGAAGGGCTTAGCGTTAGAGGGGCATACGTTCACGACCTGAAGAACGCAAACAGGCTTGAAGTTGCAATCGATGAAAGGTCTCGGAGTAGTGCTATCAAAACTGCGGAGAAAGCGGTCCAAGGTATTAAAGACAGGGATTTCAGTGCGAGCCCAACTGTTAGTAAGTGCGCTCGCTGTGACGTTAAAGCCATTTGTTTATCAGCGGCAAAAGATGCGTAGTGACATGCCCCGATATCCAACTCCCTTGGTTACGCAGTAATTCACTCCTCGAAGAGATCTAGGCCTAGCTCCTGCGCTCTATCAAAGGCTCTCGAGATTCTAAGGACATCTTGGTCTAAGTTGCTAAAGTCGTGTTCATTATTGAAGGAAACTTTAGTAACTTGTCTCGTATCTAAGCCCAAAAGTTTCGCTCTTCTAGCCATGATTTTGAGACAGGCCTCTACTGCTTTGTGCTCACCCGCCAGTGCGCTGTCCCAGACCGCATGAAATAGGAAGTCAAGGCGATCATTTTCGAGTTGCCTAATCTGGTCTACATCTTCTTGGACAACTCTGTAACTGGCTCGATAATAGGCATCGGATGCTCCTGAAGGGCTCGCGTAACCTACTTCTTTAGCTATCTGATCCCAGGTGAACCCTTCGCGACGAAGACTGACCACCTTTTGCTCTTTATCCAAGACTGCGGGCTTGGGTGCTCTACCTCTTGGGCGTGCCATTGCTGTCCTGTTCAGTGAACTCAAAGCCCTCTGGTTTGGCCATGAGAGCTTGCAAAGCATCATCCATTGGTGAAAGGAACTCAGCCAATCCATTGCTGAAATCCAGAGCAAGTTTTGGAACATTCTTCGCATAGATGTTTTTTGTTATTTCGATTCTCGAATGACCAAGTCCTTGCGCGACTGCTTCTAGCCGAACATTTCCCTCGAGACTCAAGTGTGCGGCTGTGTGCCTCATGTCATGAATCCTGATTGGTCTCAAGTTGTTTTCTTTCATGAACGATTTGAACTTCTTGGACAGATTGTTTGGGTTCCACGCGGTGCCAGTTGTGCTCGTAATGACAAACTCAGACTTAACCCATGATGATCCAGCCGCGAGTTTTAATTCCTTTTGCCCCTCTGTGTGCCTTATAAATGCATTTGATAGAGGACCTGGAATTGCAAGTTTCCTATAGCCAGACTTTGTTTTAGGTTCGTCAACAACAAGCTGTGACGTGCCCACTCCTTCAGGAGTAAGAACTGTTTGCTCCTTAAGTGTTCTCTGAACTGAAATTGTTCCATGTTCAAGGTCAATGTCGCTCCACTGGAGCCCCAGTATTTCGCCTCGTCTCATGCCTGTGAACAGAGCAAGGTGAACAAATAGATCAAGGCGGGTCCCTATGGATGCTTCTAAGGCTTTCTTCACTTCGTCCTTGCTCCAATGCTCTTGAACCTGTGTCCTATTTGAATCTGCTTTCAATGGGTCTGTTTTGCTGACTGGGTTGATTGTCATCAGATCCTGGCGGGTGGCGTATTTACACAATTGGAACAGCACTCTGCGTGCACCATTGATTGTCGAGGCTGACTTACCTTGTGCTTTGAGAGTTGACATCCACTTTTCTATATCTCTTCCAGTAAGGTCTTGAACACGTTTCTTACCTAAGTAAGGGAAAACCTCCCTTCTCAAACGAGACTCATAGTCCGTAGCCGTTGATTGCCGCACGTGATTGATCTTGATATTTCGCACCCAATAAAGACCAAGCTCCTCAACCGTGTCATTCTTCTTAATTGCGAGACGTCCAGCCTCATGTTGGGAAATCATTTCTCTAAGATTCTTTTGAGCCTCGGCATACGTTTTTGCCGCTCTAGTTGGTCTGATTCGGTTACCGGTCGGAGTTACACCAATTTCGAGTTGTGCAACAAAAGTCCTAGCCCCTGTCTTCTTATTTACTCGGAGATAGATAGTGCCGATGTTTCTTCTAGCCACGTTTCACCCCTTGAGCAAGTCTTTGAGTACGTTGTTGTTTCTCAATAAATCTTTCGAAAGCCTTTTCCGAAACTCTGACCAATCCTGAACTGAGGTGGATGGTTTCTATTCGCCCCTGACTTACAAGCCTTTGAACTGTACGTTTAGAAACCGATAGCTGACGAGCTACCTGTTCTAATGTCAGCAGTTGAGTCATCCAAGAAACTTCCTTCGAACTTTTGTTCGATTCATACATTAAGTTCTCGCATATAAATAGACCAAGTGCAAACGATGAGGGTGTGGATGACTGTGGATAACTTTGACTGCTGCAGGAGCTGTCTAAGACGGCAAACCTCAGCAGATCAGTGCCTTCTAAGGGGTGTCGGAGTTTTGCTCGGGTTAGGTCTCGGTCCAATGGAATCGTAAGTCCTAAACCTTTACTTGAAGGTTTCGTTGAACTTCGATTAGGCCTCGGGCTAGTTGTTCGGCTGAGTGTTTGGCTGACTTGCATAGTTAACTCCTAAATTGGAGCTGCAAGTTTTGTTTCATATTCCGCGTCAGATAACGCATCCATGTCTGGTGCGCTTGGAGGGACTCGAACCCCCAACCTTCTGATCCGTAGTCAGATGCTCTATCCGTTGAGCTACAAACGCTTGGGTGCCATGGGCAACTTAGTTAGTTTAGCCCAATAAGGCCTTATCCTCAATGACTATATATAAGGAGGGAAGTTTTCGGCTAAACTGGTGAAGTTCTGGAGACGTCGCATAGCCCGGTCGAGTGCGCCTCACTGCTAATGAGGTAAGGGTCTTAAAAGC
>JAPLAJ010000097.1 GCA_026393335.1 Rhodoluna sp.
GCAGTTGCTGCCTGCGCTGGCGGGACCATACCAATCATCTGAATGTAGCCACCCAGTGGAATAGCTTTGATTCCGTACTCTGTATCCCCCCTCTTTCTAGAAAAGAGTGTCGGCCCAAATCCAACCATGTATTTAGTGACTTTTACGCCAAACAGTTTTGCAGGAAGTAGGTGGCCAATCTCGTGCAGTGCAATTGACAATGCCAAACCAAGTAATAGAAAAAGCCATCCGCTGATGTTGTTTATGAACTCCATTTGTCTAACCTAACTAAGTTGACTGACATTGAGTTCTTAACTTCTTTGAGCTATCAGTTGATTAGCAGTTTCTCTAGCCCACAGTTCTGCTTCTAGAACAGATTCCAAAGTCATCTCAGCAGAAGGTGTGTGAAGTCCGACTACCTCTTCGATGATTTCTAGTATTTCGGGGAAAGCAATCTTGCGATCGTGGAAAGCGTCAACAGCCTGCTCATTAGCAGCGTTGTATGCCGCTGGGAAGGTAAGACCTGCCGAACCGACCTGTCTTGCAATCTTTACGGCTTTGAAAACTTCTTCATCCAGCGGTTCAAAAGTCCAGGTGTGTGCTTTTGTGAAATCAACTGGTGGGGTTACATCATCAATTCGATTAGGCCAGGTCATACCTAAAGCAATCGGTAGTTTCATATCCGGTGGTGAGCATTGAGCGATTATCGACCCATCGATGAAACTAACCATTGAATGAACAACAGATTGCGGATGCACTGTTACATCAATTCTTTCGAACGGTATACCAAATAGTAAATGAGCCTCAATAAGTTCTAAACCTTTATTGACCATGGTTGCTGAGTTAGTGGTTACTACTCTTCCCATAGTCCAAGTTGGATGCTTTAGTGCTTGCTCCGGTGTTGCAGCTTTCAACTGATCTGAACTAAATCCTCTAAATGGTCCACCAGAGGCGGTCAAAATTAGTTTTGCAACTTCCTTGGCATCGCCTGCAAGCAAACATTGGGCCAGAGCCGAGTGTTCTGAATCAACAGGAACAATTTGTCCTGGAGCTGCAGCATCGGTGACCAGCCTTCCGCCAACTATCAATGATTCTTTATTAGCCAAAGCAAGTCGCTTACCTGTTCTGAGTGTGGCTAAGGTCGGGGCAAGCCCAATGGATCCAGTAATACCGTTGATAACAACATCGGCATCTATGTTCTCGACCAGCTCAGTTGCAGCAACAGCACCAACTACAACATTCTTCTCAGGAACGGAAAACTTAAGGCCTTGCGCAGCTAATAAGTCTTTATTTGTGTTACCGGCTAAGCCAACAACCTTGAACTTATCTGGATTTGCTTCGATAATCTCCAGAGCCTGAGTACCAATAGATCCGGTACTGCCGAGGATGATTATCTTCTTCATAACTCCATCTTGCCATCTACCCAGTAAAACTCTGACTTGTACGGCCTTCTGGCTAGATAAATAGAGCAGGCGTAGAATTAGAAACATGACGATTGAACAGAAAAGACATCTGGTTACTGCCATCCCAGGACCTAAATCTCAGGCCCTTCACAAACACCGTTTAGAGCATGTAGGTCACGGTGTTGGTACAACACTTCCTGCCTACATGGATTCCGCTCATGGAGCTATCTTGGTTGACGTAGATGGCAACCAGTACATCGACATGGGTTCAGGTATTGGTGTTACAACTATTGGTCACACCGATGAGGGCGTAGTTGCAGCTGTTTCAGAACAGGTAGCAAAACTAACTCACACACTTTTTACCGTTACTCCATACATGCCTTATGTTCAGGTTTGTGAAATCTTGAACCGCAACATGCCTGGAAATTTCGTCAAGCGCTCTGCTTTGTTCAACTCAGGTGCAGAAGCAGTTGAAAATGCCATCAAGCTAGCTCGTAAATTCACTAAGCGTAACGAAATTGCGGTATTCGATCACGCTTACCACGGTAGAACCAACCTAACTATGGCGATGAACTTCAAGAACATGCCTTATGCAGATGGTTTTGGTCCTTTTGCTGGAAACGTTACCCACGTACCAATGTCTTACCCATTCCATGACCCAGAGGGCATGACTGGAGAAGAAGCAGCTACTCGTGCAATCAACTACATGGAAAAGCGCATTGGCGCAAACAACTTTGCTGCGGTAGTGATCGAGCCGATTCAGGGTGAAGGTGGATTTATCGTTCCAGCACCAGGCTTCCTAAAGACTCTAAGTGCTTGGACCCATGCCAATGGCATCGTTTTGGTTGCTGATGAAGTCCAGGCCGGTATGGCCAGAACTGGTAAGTGGTTTGCAACTAACCACGAAGAAGGTTTTGAACCTGATCTAATGACAATCGCTAAGGGTATTGCCGGTGGTATGCCTATCTCAGCTGTTGTTGGTAGAGCAGAAATCATGGACTCTTCACACCCAGGTGGAATTGGTGGAACCTTCGGAGGTAACCCAGTTGCAGCAGCTGCAGCCATTTCTGTTCTAAAGCAGATTGAAGCTGGTGGAGTTTTGGAGAAGGCTCAGCACATCGAATCTGTAATGATGCCTCGACTTCTAGAGATGAAGGCTAAGTACCCAGTCATTGGTGACGTGCGCGGACGTGGAGCGATGTTAGCAATTGAGTTTGTAAACCCAGGTACTAGAGTGCCAAACTCTGCTGCGGTTGATGCTGTTGTGAAGCATTCACACACAAACGGTGTAGTTATCTTGAATGCTGGAACCTATGGCAACGTAATCCGATTCCTACCCTCACTTGCAATCAGCGATGAACTAATCCATGATGCACTTGATGTTGTTGAAGCCGGTATCGCCAACCTATAAACAGAATCAGGACGATTCAAATGCACTCATATGCAAATAGAGAAAAACTAGCGCAACTTTTTGCAGATGAGGTCGCTCTCTTTATAAAGAAACATCCTGAATCAGCCAAACTCCATGAAAGTGCTAAGAGCGCTCTTATGGGTGGAGTGCCAATGTCTTGGATGTCTAAATGGCCAGGCCCCCATCCTGTTTATGTATCGAAAGCTAAAGGCTCAAGATTCACAGACGTTGATGGCATCGAATACGTTGACTTTTGTCTAGGTGACACTGGGGCTATGGTTGGTCACTCCCCTGATGCTTCTGTCAAAGCTATTGCTGAGCAGCTAGGCAAAGGCATTACCTTGATGTTGCCAACAGCTGATGCAGCTATTGCAGCTCAGACTCTCTCTGATCGATTTGGTATGCCTAAGTGGCAGTTCACCTTGACTGCTACCGATGCCAACCGTCACATCTTGAGATATGCAAGACACATCACTGGTAAGCACAAGGTAGTTGTTCATGATTACTGCTACCACGGCACAGTTGATGAAACCTTTGCTGTCTTAGATGATCACGGTAAGACAGTAAGCCGTGAGAACAACATTGGTCCTCAGGTTGACCCAAGTGAAACAACTATTGTTGTTCCTTTCAATGACCTAGACGCAGCTGAAGCAGCATTTGCTACCGGCGAGGTAGCAGCCATGCTGATTGAACCAGCTATGACAAACATAGGAATTGTTCTGCCAGAACCGGGCTATCTTGAAGGCCTTAGAGAGCTTTGCACCAAATACGAAGTAATCCTTATTCACGATGAGACACACACTCTAAGTGAAGGTCCTGGCGGTATGACCGCTCGTAGGCATCTGCACCCAGATGCAGTTGTCCTAGGCAAAACAATTGGTGCAGGTATTCCTGCAGGAGCATTTGGTATGAGTGCAGAGCTAACTACAAGAATTCAGAAGAGCTTGCACCTTGAACACATCGATGTTGGTGGTGTTGGTGGAACCCTTGCTGGTAATGCTTTATCTATGGCGGCTATAGCTGCAACCCTTACCAAAGTTCTAACCCCAGAGGCGTTCAAATCTATGGAAGCGCTATGTGATGTTTGGACTAAGAATGTTCAGGATTTGATCACTAAGTACGGAGCTCCTTGGCAGGTAAGTCAACTAGGTTCTCGTGCAGAGTATTCATTCAGATCTGAAGCACCTAGTAATGGTAGACAAGCAGCAGATGCTGATGACTTTGAGTTACAGCAGTATCTTCACATTCACGCTCTAAACCGTGGAATCTTGATGACACCTTTTCACAACATGGCTCTAATGTCACCAGCCCACACGATTGAAGATGTTGAAAGACACCGAGCTCACTTCGAAGAAGCTCTAATTTCCTTATTTGCTTAGTGCTTCTTGAGAAGCATGCGACGCTTGCGTTCGCCGTTTATCTGGGTAGCTAGCACAATCAAAATTGCCGCAATAAACACAGCACTACCGATTACGTTCGCTTCTGCTGGTACACCTCTAGCGGCAGCTGTGTATACATAGCGAGGGAAAGTCATTTCAGATCCTGCGTTGAAGTTAGTGATGATGAAATCATCAAAACTCAAAGCAAAGGAAAGTAGCGCCGCTGCAGCAATACCTGGCAGTAGCAGTGGGAAAGTTATCTTCCAGAACACCTGTCTTGGGTTAGCGTAAAGATCTTTACCCGCTTCTTCCAGAACTGGGTCTAGGCTGGCAACTCTTGCCTTTACTGTGACAACAACAAAAGAAAGGCAGAACATCACGTGAGCCACAATGATTGTGCCAATACCTTTTTGCACACCTAAGTTAAAGAACTGTGAAGCAAGTCCCGCTCCTAGGACTACCTCAGGGGTGGCCATAGGTAAGAACAAGAGCAAGTTGATTGATCTGCGGAACTTGAAACGGTATCGCACCAACGCAATAGCAATCATTGTGCCAAGAGCGGTAGCTGCAACCGTTGAAACAACACCAATCAGAACTGAGTTACCAAAAGCTTCACAAACACCTTCACGCTGACAAACATTGGTCCACTTATCGAAAGTAAAGCCACGCCAAATCAGGTTCGTCTTCAATGAATCATTGAATGAGAATGCAAAAGTGTAAACGATAGGAATTAGTAGATAAATGAATGCAAGCAATGCATACAGCGGGAATGTGAGTTTACCTAAACTGAGTCTCATTAGAGTAGGTCCTCCGTTCCGGATTTCTTAACGTAGCCTGCAACCAAAATCAGGATTGCACCCATTAGTAGCACCGATAGTGCAGATGCAGATGGATAGTCATTGATCTGAAGATAGTTAGCTTCAATTACGTTACCAAGCATCGCCGTTGAGCTTGAACCTAGGAAGTCTCCCGAAGCGTTAATGTAATCACCGGCTATAGGAATAAAGGTAAGAAGTGTTCCAGAAATAATGCCGGGCATTGAAAGTGGCAAAGTTACTTTTCTAAATACCTTTGAAGGAGATGCATAAAGATCTGAACCAGCCTCTAAATATCTGGTGTCTAGTCTTTCCAACGAAGTGTAAAGAGGCAAAGTCATAAATGGAATGAAGTTATAGGTCAGACCGAAGATAACCATGAAAGGTGTGCCAACTACATACTGGTCAGCTTCAAGAAGACCCGTATCTTGAAGTGTTGTAACAATCCAAGATTCATTTGAGAAAATCTGCTTCCAAGCCAAAGTTCTCAAAAGGAAAGAGATAAAAAATGGAGCAATAACCAAAGTGAGCATTAGTTTTTGCAACAGTGGATAAGGCCTAGCCTTTACTCCAATGAAGTAAGCCAGAGGGTATGAAATCAGTAAAGCAAGAATGGTCGCAATTAGTGCATAGCTAAATGAGCGAAACATGTGTGGAAAGTATTCCGTGATTACAAGAAAGTAGTTGTTAATCTCAAACGCTGGAATGTAGTCGCCAATGCCGCCATATGGATCTTGTGCTTGCAGTGAAACCATTATCAAAGCAATTAGCGGAGTGAGGAAGAAAGCTCCCAGATAAGCAAGTCCAGGTGCAAGTAGCGCAATGACTACTCTTCCTGTTTTCTTTGGCTTTGAAGTGCCATTTGACTTGGTTGAACTGAAAGCTGCGAAAGCCATGGCTTTTAGGCCGCTTCGCCAGTGTTTGGAAGATCTGAAAGACCAAAGCTGTGTTCAACAGACCAAGAAATCCATACCTTCTCACCCAGTTCGGTTACCGGTGACTTACCAATATTTTGCGCGAAGACGGTGATGTTGCCAAGCTCTGGTACTTCAATTAGGTACTGATTGCTCACACCGGTGAAACGTATGTCGATGATTTCACCAGGGCCGATGATGTTGGTTGATGAGCTAGCGGCCGGCTTCTTGTTTGTGAAAGTTGCCTTTTCCGGTCTGAAACCAATTGCAATCTTTCCTGTGTGCTTTTCAGCTCTAGTTTTAGGAACAGAAATTTTGTTTCCTGCAACTTCAATGCTCACAGAGTTTGCTGAAGTTGATTCGACTTCACCAACAAGAAGATTTGACTGGCCCAGGAACTTAGAAACGAAAACAGTTTTAGGTCTGTCGTAAAGCGCTTCTGGTGCACCCATCTGCTCGATACGTCCCTTGTTCATAACCGCAACAGTGTCAGCCATGTCCATAGCTTCTTCTTGGTCGTGAGTTACGTGCAAGAAGGTAAGTCCTACTTCCATTTGAATTGCCTTGAGTTCAATCTGCATTTCACGACGCAGTTTTAGATCCAATGCACCTAATGGCTCATCAAGCAAAAGCAATGATGGCCTGTTAACCAAAGCTCTTGCTAGTGCAACACGTTGCTGCTGACCACCAGATAACTGCTGTGGCTTGCGGTCAGCTAGGTGAGCTAGCTGAACTAGGTTCAGTGCTTCCTTTGCTTTGACTAGTGGCTCATCAATTTTTCTCTGACGCAATCCGAACGCTACATTTTCCAAAACATTCATGTGTGGGAAAAGAGCGTAAGACTGAAACACCGTGTTTACTGGTCGCTCGTGAGGCTTAGTCTCAGTTTCGTCTTCACCGCCAATAAAAATCTGTCCGGAGGTAGGAGTTTCCAAACCAGCGACAAGTCGAAGAGTCGTTGTTTTACCGCAACCAGAAGGACCTAGCAGAGCAAAGAACTCTCCCGCTGGGACATGTAGATCAAGTTCTTCGATCGCCGTAAAACCAGGAAACTCTTTGCGGATCTTCTTTAGTTCTAAATCAGCTCCGCGGGCAATAAATTCCTTTGCCACTACGCGCCTAGTTTAATCTTTTGGAAAGCCTTAGTGAAAGCTTGCTCTTCCTTTGAATCAAGAGCTCTAAAGCCTTGAGTTAGAGAAAGGAATTCCTCACTTGGGAAGATTAGCTGGTTTTCAGCAAGAGCTGGATCTAGCTTCATTGCCTCTTCCTTAGCGCCAACTACAGGTGTGATGTAGTTCACGTAGGCAGCTAGAACAGCAGCGTTGTATGGGTCGTAGTAGAAGTTCATTAGCTTCTCAGCGTTCTTCTTGTGGGTAGCTCCCATAGGAATTACGAAACAGTCAGCTGAGATAGTTCCGCCAGACTCAGGAAGAACGAAACCAAATCGGTCGTAACCTGCTTCTGCGTTTAGCTGAATGATGTCGCCTGACCAAGCAATAGCCACAATGGTGTCTCCATTTACAAGGTCATCCTTGTAGCTGTTTCCCTTGATGCGAGCAATCTGGCCTTCAGTAACCTTCTGACCGATGACATCGATAGCACTCATGAAAGCATCTTCGGTAAGGCTGTTCGCGTCACCGATCTTTACGCCCTGGTCCATCAAAACAATTCCAACAGTGTCGCGCATTTCGCTTAGAACACCAATGCGACCCTTTAGAGATGGATCCCAAAGATCAGCTAGAACAGCAGGTGCTTCTTTTCCAGTTGCATCTTTATAAGCCTTCTTGTCAAAAGCAAAACCAGCAAGAATACCTTGGTATGGAAGTGACATTGTTCGCTGAGGGTCATATGCCTCACCTAGGTAAGCAGGCTGAACATTCTTCTTGTTTGGAAGTTCTGCCTCATCAAAAGTTTGTACGTAGCCTGCGTTGATCCAACGAGCAGCCATCCAAGAGGTTGGGCAAGTTAGGTCTGCACCAATGTCTTGACCTAGTGCTAGCTGGTCTTTAACTTTTCCAAAGTACGAGTCGTTGTCGTCATAGTCTTCGCGGTAAGTAACAGAGATACCGGTTTCACTTTTGAACTTCTCAAGTGTTGGGTAGTTACCAGCATCGTCAACGTCAACATAAAGTGACCAGTTGCTCCAGATAAGAGATGGATCTGAATCGCTAACATCGGTAGCTGGAGTTAGCTGCGCCTTATCTGATGGAGCACAGGCTGCGAGCAGAGCAGCTGCTGATGTTGCAACAGCACCACCTAGAACAGCTCGACGAGTTACTTTATGAGCCAAAGCAGCTTTGACCATTTCGCGTAGTTGTGGATCTTCTGGAAGGTTTTGGTTCATAACCTTTTGCTCCTTAGATAGAAAAGGGCCGTCAGACGGCCGTTTGGGCACCGACTGCGCGAAAGAACGCATTAAATAAAATAATGCCACACCTCAAAGGAATAATTGACCATATTCCCCATATCCAAAGGCACCTATTCCTTATCGTTATAGGGGTTCTCTGGCCCCTAGAAGGCTTTCTGTTGAGGTATTCTTGATTGTGGTTGAGGCAAAGTAGCCTGGGCCCAGAGGAGAATCATGAAGATCGCTGTTCCTGCAGAGATCAAAAATAACGAATTCCGCGTTGCAATTACCCCAGCGGGAGTTCATGAACTCGTAGCATCAGGCCACGAGGTTTACATTCAATCAGGAGCCGGAAAAGGCTCAAGCATTTCAGATGAGGATTACTCATCAGCTGGTGCAACCATACTTCCAGACGCCCAGTCCACTTGGGATAAAGCTGACATGGTGCTCAAGGTCAAAGAACCTATAGCCAGTGAATACGGCTACCTTCGCCCAGGGCTTGTTTTGTTCACCTTCTTACACCTCGCTGCAGACCTCGAGCTGACTAAAGAACTTGTTGCCAAGAAGGTGACTTCTATCGCTTACGAGACAGTGCAAACCCCAAGCATGCAACTGCCACTTCTTGCACCAATGAGTGAGGTAGCGGGAAGGCTTTCAGCTCTTGTCGGAGCACAGACTCTCTTTGCTCAAAATGGGGGCCATGGAATTCTTTTGGGTGGTGTCCCTGGCACAAGATCAGCCAAGGTTGTTGTTCTAGGTGGTGGAGTTGCCGGCACTAATGCAATTGCTATGGCAGTAGGTTTAGGTGCTGAAGTTACTGTACTTGACACCAACATCAACAGGCTTAGAGAACTAGATGCACTTTACGCTGGAAGACTCAAGACCTTAGCCAGCAATAGCTTCGAAATTGATAGAGCAGTAACTGAAGCTGATCTAGTAATTGGTTCAGTTCTTATTCCTGGAGCCAAGGCTCCGAAACTTGTTACCAACGCTTTGGTGAAAAAGATGAAGCCAGGCTCAGTGCTGGTTGATATCGCAATCGATCAGGGTGGTTGCTTTGAAGATTCGAAGCCAACAACACATGCTGACCCTACATTCAAAGTTCACAACTCTGTTTTCTACTGTGTAGCGAATATGCCAGGTGCTGTGGCCCACACTTCAACTTACGCACTTACCAATGCAACATTGAGCTATGCCAAGGCAATTGCCAACAAGGGCTGGTTGGCTGCCTGCCAGCAAGATACTGCGTTGGCTCTTGGGCTAAACACTCACGATGGAGCGCTAGTTAGTCAGCCTGTAGCTGATGCTCACGGACTTGATTATGTTGATTCTGCAAAAGTTTTGGCATAGCCAACTGAATCGATAGATTCTTGAACCAGCCACGACCTGGTGGAGTCTTCTCACTCCATTGATTCTTTGGTAGTCCCGCCGCTAGATGTTGATCGAAGTTACCTTGGCGCAGGTAAATGATGTTTTCAAATTTTCGCTGTAATGCAAGTGGCATCAGGAATGAGCTGGACATTGCACACACAACCTGCCCGCCAGATTGAAAAGCCTGTTCTAGTTGCTCAACACTTGGGCAGTCCAAAACAATGGCGTTTGGCCACGACTTCGCGGTCTCACAGAAAGTAGTCTTACCTGTCCCCTTTGCACCAACTACCAACACTGAAGAGTTCCTGAGATCTTCGAAGAGCAGATTTTCAAAGCGTTGTTGGCTAGGTATATCAAAAACTCCAACTAAACCATTCTTGGATTGAACTTGCAGGGGTAATCCATTTGACCAGCCACTTACTAGTTCAGGAAAGAGTTTTGAATCACCAAGGTTTGGAATCGTTTTAGAGATTGGAAAATCAAAAGAACAAGTATTACTCCCCCAGATGGCAATAGCGCGAGCAGAATTAGAAGCTCCTGCTCTCATAGTTGGCAACAGCGAGATTAGATCGCCTGGATCAATCGAACCCAAGGCAAAACGCATGGTGAGATTAGTTATCAATGCCCTTGGTATGCCGGATAGGGATTGGCTAGTAGCAATCAAGTGAACACCTAAGGACCTACCTCTAGCCGCAATGGCATCGAGTGTGCCAATAGCCAGTGGGTGAGAACTAATAATGGCTGGCAGTTCATCTGCCAGAACTATCAGCCTGGCAAGGTTGGGCATTGCATCTATTGCAGATACGCTTGCCTCAGCCAAAAGGTGTTCTCGTCTTTTGAGTTCACCTGACAAATACAGCCAAAATCGCTCATGCCTGCCCTCGTCTAGATCTGTGACCAGAGTTAGTGCTGCAGGGTGCTGATTTATGCCGCGAAGAGCAGCCCCGCCTTTGAAGTCAACAAGTACCAGCTGGATCAATCCAGGTTTCACTCCTGCCAAAAGCGATGAAGTAATGAGTTTTAGAAACTCACTCTTGCCAGAGCCAGTTGAGCCAACGATAAGACAGTGTGGGCCATCAGCAACAAGATCAAACTCCAGATTGTTGGCATCGGCTACACCAGCCCAAAAAGGAAGTGCACCGACTCTTCGGGCTCGATAAAAACTAGCCTCCAGTTCTCTAGTTCTTTGTGACACCTCTCTATCTGCTGAGAGCTTAGTGAAGTGTTCATAAAAGACATCGCTGTATTGCTCTTTAAAGAACCAACCGCTCTTAGGTAGCACCTTGTCCCCTATCGCTAGAGCGGAAGAGCTCACCCATAATGGCTGATCGCTGTAATCAATATCTGGCTCACGACGCTTCTTACGCATAAGCGCCATGGTCAGCGCTGCAGAGAGCACACTGACAAAGGTGAATAGTGCAAATTGCCACATACCTGTGACCAAAGCCATCACTACCCCAAGTAAAAGTCCAGGGATCAGGGCTAACCAACGCATAACTAGATGTTGCCCTAATTAGCAGGTAAAACTAATGCCCGCCATCCTTAAGTGGATAACGGGCAGAGAGTTTTTGAAGGCTAGTCGCCGATGTAGCTCATGACGTGCTTAATACGTGTGTAGTCCTCAAAGCCATACATGGAAAGGTCCTTACCGTAACCGGAGTGACGGAAACCACCGTGAGGCATTTCAGCGGCTAATGGAATGTGAGTGTTGATCCAAACACAACCAAAGTTCAAGCCCTTAGCAAAACGCATTGCTCTGGTGTGGTTGCTGGTCCAAACAGATGAAGCAAGACCATACTTGACATCGTTAGCCCAACGCATAGCTTCTGCATCATCCTTAAAGCTCTGCACTGTTACAACAGGACCAAAGATCTCACGCTGTATGTGCTCATCGGTCTGCTTTAGACCAGTTAATACAGTGGCTTCGTGGAAGTAACCTGCACCAGCAATAGCTTTTCCACCAATAGCAATCGATGCGTGATCAGGTAGTCGGTCAATGAAGCCAGTAACCTGAGCCAACTGGTTAACGTTGTTTACAGGACCAAACAAGATGTCTTCTCTGCTTGGGTCACCGGTGATTGCATTTGCCTTAACTTCTGCAGTAAGAATTGCAACGAATTCATCGTGAACGCTCTCGTGCACCAAGATA
>JAPLAJ010000141.1 GCA_026393335.1 Rhodoluna sp.
AAAGGGTCATACCGTGAACCTGTAGCCGAACATGCACTGATGTTAGCGATGGCTCTTGGCAGAGTTATCCCTGAAAGAGTAAGAGCCACAAGTTGGGGTAGAAAGTTTGCCGCATCTTTATATGATGCGAACATCTTGATTGTTGGAGCTGGTGGAATAACCGAAGAGTTGATAAAACAACTGACACCTTTTCGCTGCAACATCACTGTGGTTAGAAATAGACCAGGTCACTTAGATGGAGCTTCAACAACAGTTCAACTTGCCGAGCTAGATAACCACCTACCTTCAGCAGACTGGGTCTTTCTAGCCTGCTCACTTACCGATGCAACCCGTAACCTCTTTGATCTTCAAAGATTGAAGAAGATGAAGCCTTCGGCCTATCTCGTGAATGTGGCCAGAGGCCCCGTAATCAACACTTTGGATCTAGTTACAGCTTTGAACGAGGAAATCATTGCAGGAGCTGGGGTAGATGTCACCGATCCAGAGCCATTGCCTGATGGACATTCACTTTGGAGTGCTCAAAACGTCATCATTACACCCCACACAGCCGATACCAATGCTCAGGTGGTTAGGTTGTTCTCCATTCGGATTAGAGAGAATCTAGCCGCATACAAGGGTTTAGGGGACTGGGTGGGCCTAGTTGACCCTGAACTTGGCTACTAATTGCCTTAGGCAAGAAAAAGCCCAAAGTTTTTGGTAAAGTATGAAAGTTGCTTAGGCAGCATTCCTCGGTAGCTCAATTGGCAGAGCAATCGGCTGTTAACCGATAGGTTCTTGGTTCGAGTCCAAGCCGGGGAGCCAACACTTGAAGCCCTTCAGGAGACCAGATGTTTCTTTGGATTCGCGATCAGAGATGGCTCCCAACAATTGTTCTGGCCGCTAGTTGCCTCCTGGTATTTGGTGGTACTGACCTTCTGGTCCAAGGACCACAAACCATCGCCGCTTCGGTAGTACTAGCAGGTGCAGTGGCATTTTCTAGAGCGTTGCCATATGTTTCGATAACTATGTTTTCGGCAGGAACTTTTATTCCCTTGGTTTTTTCTCTGGAGCCACAAGTTTCCCAACTCGGAACAACCGTCAGCTTGCTAATTCTTTCTGCTTTTGCAAACACCAATCAGCGCTGGATCGGCTTCTCACTAAATATTGTCCTCGGTTCAATTGCATATGTAGTAGTCGTGTTGCAGCTTCCTAATTCTGGAACTTTCTACGGTCTGGTACTTCCTTCAGATGAAGCAAAGCTTGCTCTAGTTCTTGCTGGATTCGTATCTGTTCTAGCAGTGAACGCTAACGCTTGGTTTGTCGGAAGGCTTTTGTATACCCGCATCACTCACGTGGGAACTGAATTTGATAAAGAAGTTCTCAACCGTCAAATAGTCTCAGGCCAGCTAGCCCTAGCTGAACAAGATAGAAGATTCGGTATCGCTAGGGATGTAAATGATCTCTTACTTGAACAGGTAAGTGCAACAATGTCCGCGGCTGAAGCAGGTATCTATGCAGCTAAAGCGGATCCCACCGTTGCACCAAGACTCTTAGAGAATCTACTCGAAGGTGTTAAGAAGTCTTACTCAGAGATTCGCAGAGTCAGCGATCTGCTTGGCTTACAAAAAGAAAAAGCACTGGCATTACCTGGGCTCAGAAATCTTGAAAACCTAGTAGTTAGTTATCGAGAGTATGGCTATCGGGTTAGCTTCAAAGAACAGGGTGAGGCAACAAAGCTTGTCTCAGGAGCTGAACTAATCATATACAGAATCATCTTTGAAGCACTTGATAACATTCGTAAACACACTCCTGTTGGCACAGAAGTAGACATTGATTTCATGTGGCAAGGATCTGCTCTGCAGGTAATTATCAAAGATAACGGTGAAGAAACAACTCGAGCCCAATCCAAAGACGCAACTGGTTACTCGGTTCAAGAAGATCAGAAAGCACTGGTTGAACGACCTGTTGGAGCAGGGCTTACCACCATGCAGGAGCGTGCTGCACTTTATTCAGGAACCATGGACTTTGTCAGAGTTCCTGGTGTTGGTTTCAATGTTTCGGCCAACTTCCCGCTGATAACTAAATACGCCGAAGGTAAATAACTTGGCGGTTATTCGGGTGGCACTTTTAGGTGGATCTGATTCCCTCAGAGCAGCTAGGCGCGCAATTCTAGATACTGAAGCTAGCGTGCAGATTGTTTATGACTCTGATGGATTTGGCTTACTGCCACAAGATTTTAGAGAAGTGAATTTCGATGTCGCCATCATCGAACAAAGACTAGGTAGTCAGTCAGCTTTTGATTTTATAAAAATTCTGCATACCCTTGCAGCCATGGATCAGAGTGCCCTAGGCCGATTACTTATAGCAAGTCAGTTCCATGAAACTGAACTAAGAGTAAGAGCTATTGAAGCTGGCGCAGTGGATTGTGTTTTTGTCAGTGATGGAGCAGCTTCGCTGATAACTAAAGTTTCCAAATGTGCAGATACTGAAACTGATTTTGCCATTCGAGAGATTGTTCCACTTCTAGGCGAACGAAAAGTTGATCAAGAAGGCTTCCAGCTAGCGGCTTTGAGTTTAGATACGTTAGATAAATCAGGCACTAGGGTCCTAAAGGCTTTTTGCCAGCTCAAGAGTGATGCTGAAATTGCCATGGCTGCCGGAGTTCCGAAAGCTAAAGTGAAAACTACTTTGCTGGCTATTCAAAAACTACTGTTGCTAAACACTAGATCTCAATTGCTTTTGAAGATGTATCGTTTAGGTGCTTTAGCCCTCTAGTTTTTCTTCACCTGGTAGCCAAGAAATACCATCTTTACCCCAGCCGCGTTCGGCAATAGTATCTTTAGCTTCCTGAGCATATGGCTCACTTAGCTTGTCAACGTAAAGAATGCCTTCGAGGTGATCAAATTCATGTTGGAATATTCTGGCAAACCAACCGGTTGCCTCAATGTGCACTGGGTTCTGGTCAAGATCAACCCCAGTTACAACAGCTGATTCAGCTCTTTTCAACGGAAAGCGTTCGCCAGGGACGCTAAGGCATCCCTCTGACTCGCTTTCCCAGTCTGCTTGTTCTGTTGGCACCGCAGAGGTGGTGAGGGTGGGGTTGATGACCACGCCACGCTGGGCTGAGCCATCTTCGGCATCCCAGTCATAGACAAAGATTCTTAGGTTCACACCGATTTGGGGGGCTGCTAGGCCAACCCCAGGAGCCTCATCCATGGTTTCATACATGTCCTGAACAAGAACCCTAAGTTCCTCGTTGAATTCGGTAACTTCTAAGGCTTTGGTGTGTAGTACAGGGTTTCCAGTGATGCAGATGGGTCTAATGGTCATTTCTCAAATTTACCCTAGGAATAATGACCTTTTGTGTGGGTAGGCTAGTTGAAGACCGTAAACAAGGAGTTGGGGCACAATTTGAGAATCTTGGCTATAACGCTTGCGCTGATATCAGCTGTCTTGCTTGCCGTGGGCACTCAACTTCAAAACGGTGCTGTTGGAGATCAGAAGAAGGCCGCTCTATCTGGTCGTTCTCACCTGAAACTCAATCAGCTGGTTCAACTATTAAAGCGACCTCAATGGGTAACAGGTTTAGGCCTCACCTTGGTTGCCTTGGTAATGCAGTTCACAGCACTGCTTCTAGCACCGCTAATTCTGGTTCAACCAATTGGTGCTATCGCTCTTGTGATCACTTCAATCTTGAACGCCAAGATAACCAAGACCAAGCTAAACAAGCCTTCGATATTGGCTATTGTGCTTTGTACAACAGGCCTTGGAGCATTCGTAGTCATGGCTCACCAGGTAGCTGAAGAGCCAGCAATTGATGACAATAACCTAATGATCATTCTTGCCATGGCAATTACTTTGATTGCAACCTTCGGCTTTATCTTCTACATCGGTGCATCCAGGTTCAAGCCCTTGACTTTCATTCTTGGTGCAGGTGCTCTGTTCGGCTTTGTAGCTACCTTGACCAAGGTTGTTGTAAAGAGACTTTTTCAACAGGATGGCTTCAACCGCATTGTTAGCTTCAAGGCTGAATTGGTTACCGACGGACTGACGCTCTTAGCCCTGCTTTGTATGATCGCAGCTGGGCTACTTGGTGCCTGGTTTGTGCAGAATGCCTATGCTTCAGGACCACCAGATTTAGTGGTAGCAGGGCTTACGGTTATCGACCCTCTGGTTGCTGTGAGCATTGGAGTAGTGCTGCTAAATGAGGCTATGAACGCTCCTTGGCCTATCATGCTGGGCTTTGTGGCAAGCGGGGTAATGAGCGTTATCGGAGTGTTCTTGCTCTCCAAGGTGCATCCTGAACTAATCAAAGACACCCAAAAGCCTTTAGGCTAAACTGCTCATAGGCCAATTAGGCACTTTTTCCAACAAAACAAGACAGGTTTTATAGCTTGGCTCAATCAACCAGACATCCAGGTCACCCACTTAGAGTGCTCATAGCCTCTGATACATTCCCACCGGACATCAATGGTGCCGCTCGTTTCACCGAGCGACTAGCTGGTGGGCTAGTTCGTAACGGAAACGATGTGCACGTAATTGCACCCTCATTCAATAAGACTTGGGGAACTTCTAAGGAAGTAATCGATTCAGTTTCGATGACCGTGCACAGAATCCGTAGTTACAAGGTTCCCTTTCACAAGACATTGAGATATGTAAACCCTTTTACTTTGAAAAGAAAAGTCGATCTAATCCTTGATGGTTTTGAGCCAGATGCTATTCACTCACAGTCACACCTAATTCTGGGTCGTCTCTGTATGAGAAGTGGCCTGCAGAGAAACATCCGGTTGGTTGCAACTAACCACATCATGCCTGAAAACATTCTTCGCTATCTTCCGCTACCTAAATTCTTGGAGGAACAGTTCAAGAAGAGACTCTGGAAAGATGCGGGCAAGGTGCTGGCAAACTTCGATCACGTAACAACTCCGACCCGTAGAGCTGCTGAGCTACTTCAAGCGGCAGCTGGCATGGAGAATGTCCTCGCTATTTCGTGTGGAATTGATGCAACAAATTTCACCAACCCAACTCCTACAACAAACAAACCTTTTAGGATTTTGTTTCTAGGACGCTTGGATTGGGAGAAGCACATCCACAATCTTCTCAAGGCAGTTGCTCAGTTGCCTAAAGAGATTGACACTTACGTTGAAATCGCCGGTGACGGTAACCAGAGAAAGTATCTGGGTGAACTAGCAATCGATTTGGGTATTGCTGAAAGAGTCAAGTTCTTAGGGCACATTTCTGAAGAAGAATTACCTTTGGCTTATGAGCGTGCAACCTTGTTTGCTATGCCATCTATTGCTGAACTGCAGTCAATTGCAACCATGGAAGCTATGGCTTCTGGTCGACCTGTGGTAGCTGCCAACGCCATGGCCTTACCTCACCTTGTTCACCATGGTGACAACGGCTACCTCTTTGAGCCTGACGATGTGGATGATTTCACACAATGCCTCCTTAAGGTGGCAACAGCAGATCAAGAGGAACTAAACAGACTCTCTGAGAACTCAATTCACCTAATCCAGTCTCACGACATCAAAAAGACTCTAGCCATCTTCGAAGGTCTTTACCGTGGCGACCAGGATGCTAGACGCGAAAGCGATGACAACCTAGAAAGCTATAACAATCCAATTGGTCGATTGAACGATGCAGTACGAAGAGCTGAACTTAGAGTAAGACGGCAGGCACTTGTGGCTTTAGGGAAGATCAGCGACATTGGTGAGGAAATCAAAGAAGGCTTAGATGAACTCAAGGCTGATGTGGTCAGACAGGCTAAAAAGGTAGATAAACAAGTCCGTAAAGGTGTCAAGAAGACAGTTAATAACGCAAAGAACAGATTGAAGCGCACTGACGAATAGACTAAGGAAAGGTTGGGGGAGTTAGCTCAGCCGGTTAGAGCAGCGGACTCATAATCCGTCGGTCGCGGGTTCAAGTCCCGCACTCCCCACCAGATTACGCTTAGATAACGACTGAATATTCTCAGCATTTTTTCAGCGCTTTTACTTCAGTAAACGCTTACAGTTAGAGACATAACCTACACGAAAGAGTTGTTATTGTGCGAACAATTATTCCCGTAAGACGCCTTCTAGGGCTCGTTTTAGCTGCTTTGACAGTCGTTACCGGCCTAGTTTCTATCGATGCAAAACCCTCATTTGCAGCTGGCAGCCATAAAGTAACCATCCACTACCAACGTTATGAGGATGATTATGAACCTTGGAATGTTTGGCTTTGGTGTGATGGAGCTAATGGCGCGGCATACAATTTCACAAAGGTTAATGGGGCCACTGCAACCGATGACTTTGGTGCTTATGGCACTTGGGAGATCAACTGCAGTAAGCCGACTGACAAAGTTGGATTTATCATCAGAACTGATGCTTGGGCAAAAGACCCAGATTCTGATCGATTCATAGAGCCAGCTCAATTTATTCCTGTCAACGGTGTCAGTACAGCTGAGATTTGGCTTAAGTCCGGTTCAAAGTTTATTTGGACTAAAGAGCCTTCAGACAAGCCAAGTTTGCTTGGAGCGCAAATTACTGGGCTTAGAACAATGAAATTGACCTTCGATAACTCCTTCATACTGGATGACGCTGCTAAAGCTAGCTTTGCGATTAAAGACAATACTGGGACCGCTGTTGAGGTAGCGGCTTGGGGAGCGCTAAGAGGAGCTCCGGCCGTCGGATATAACACCACTGCGACACTAGCTGCAGATGTGAAGATTGGAACTTCATACAGTGTTAGTCATCCAGCTTATGGAACTATTGAATCTGACTTAGGCTCACTCTGGACACTGCCATCGTTCACTAATCAGTTCACCTACAGCGGAAACGACCTTGGAAACACATACACCGAAGCTTCAACGTCTTTCCGTGTTTGGGCCCCAACAGCAGATTCACTCGATTTAGTTACATACACATCAGCCTCAGCATCGACTGACAGCGCAACCGTTTATCAGATGACCAAGGACGTCAAAGGAACCTGGGTTCACACCCTACCTGGCAAGCAGGACGGCACAATCTACATGTATCGAGCCCACTTTGGCCTAAAGGTAAACGAGGCGATTGATCCGTACGTGAGAGCTGTAACCATTAACGGTGATCGCGGAGTAGTCGTTGACCTTGCCAGCACTAACCCTGCTGGTTGGGCTTCGTCTACCAGGCCAAACAACTTCCAGACCGGTAACCCAACTGATGCAATTATTTATGAGTTGCACGTTCGGGACTTATCAATGGATGCAAGTAGTGGAATTTCTACAATGAACAAGGGCAAGTATTTAGCTTTTACAGAACTGAACACTAAGTACAAGAAGGGTACTAAGTCGACTTTGACTGGCCTGTCTTCTATCAAGGACCTTGGTGCCACCCACATCGAGTTACTACCTGTGTACGATTTTGGTTCAGTTGATGAAACTGGTGTTGGGCCACAGTTCAACTGGGGATACGACCCTAAGAACTACAACGTGCCCGAAGGTTCGTATTCAACTAACGCAGCCGATCCTAAGCTTCGAATCACTGAACTGAAGACAGCCATTATGGCAATTCACAATGCTGGTCTTCGTGTGAACATGGACGTGGTTTATAACCACGTAATGGACAGTTCCGGCTTCTCTTTCGAGAAACTTGTACCTGGCTATTGGTACCGCAGAGATTCCACTGGACTAAAAACAAGCGCATCAGGTTGTGGTAACGACACTGCAACAGAGAATCCAATGGTTTCAAAGTTTATTCAGGACTCAGTGAAGTATTGGGCCACCGAATACAAGATGGATGGTTTCCGCTTCGACCTTATGGGTCTAATGGATATCACCACCATGAACGCCATTCGAACTCAGCTGACCGCTATTGATCCGACCATCATCATGATTGGTGAAGGTTGGGATATGCCAGGGTTGCCTGCCGACCAGAAAGCAAGCACTGCAAACAGCGCCAAGATGCCTGGTATTGGAACTTTCAACGCCACTATCCGTGATGGAATGAAAGGTTCAATCATGAACGATGGTGACATCGGTTGGGTTTCCGGTGGTTTCGCTAACTACGCTGGCGTTAAGACAGGGCTTTCAGGAAATGTTATCGATTTCAGCACTGCGCCTGTTGCCGGGGTGCAACCTGGTCAAACTGTTAACTACATCGAGTCACACGATAATGCGACTTTCCTTGATCGTTTGAGAATCAGCATGGATGGTGTTCCTACGAAGACACTTGCTCAAGTAAGCAAAGTAGGTAACTCACTCCTATTCCTAGCTCAAGGAGTTCCGTTCATTCAAGCTGGGCAAGAGTTCTTAAGAAGTAAAAACCTCAAGACTAACTCTTACAACCTGTCGGACGAGATCAACTCGCTCAAATGGGGTAACCGGATTACCTACGCTGAGAATGTTACATACCTAAAGAACATGATCAAGATCCGTAAGGCGCACAAAGCATTCAGAATGAGTGACGCTAACGCCATTACGAGAAACTTCAAGTTCTTAACTTCTAAGCCGTATCAGCAGATAGGTTTTAGCATAAACGGTAAGGCAGTTGGCGATAAGTGGGGAAACATAGTAGTTCTGGCTAACTCCGACCCTTATAGCACAGCCAAGATAACAGTTCCGAAGGGAACCTATAAAGTGGTCGCTGACGGAAAGACTGTTGGTGATACAGACGCTAAGGGAGTGACAAAGGTTCTCAGGACTCTAAAATCAACTGGAACAGTGGTTGTTCCTCCGCTATCAATTATTGTTATGTGGAAATAACCTAGTTCCATCTTTGTAGACAGCTAAGACCTCGAGGGAAGTAATTCCTTCGAGGTCTTGCTGCATTAAGTCACCGCTAAGCACAACAGCACTAAAACTAGCTCCTTCTTCGAGATTTGCCGCTTCGCTACCCAGCATGCCGGTAACCCCCGTTGTGTATGCAGTAAGAGCTTCTTGTACCGTTATGGACTCAGTTTCGTTATGGACTAGCTGGCCGTCATTGAGTCTTCTAAATACCGCGGTTGCAATACCTTCTAGTGGTTTATAGCTAGATACCGGCCAATCGCTTGAGAAAGCCAAAGGGACTCCAGCCTTCAGGAATGAATTGAAAGAATAGAGAGAATCTAACCTCTCTGTTCCTAGGTGATGAGAACAAGTCAGTAATAGGTCGTTGCGCTGAGCCCAAAATGGTTGGACGCAAAGGGTTACCCCAAGTGATTTGGCTCGCTCTATCAGGTAGTCATTGGTTAGTTCAGCATGTGCAATCACAGCGTTTGTGATTCTTGAGTTCTCAATCGAATCCAAGGCGAATTCAATAGCCGCATCGCCGATGGCATGCAGATGAGCCTGCAATTGATTTTCTTTAGCAAAATTGAGAGCATCGGATAACGCTCGGGCATCCCAATCTATTTGACCTGTTGCTTGCGTGGATAGGTATGGTTTGGAAACTGCAGCCGTAGCTGATCCGAACACTCCGTCAATGAATATCTTCACAGCATGTGGCTTGATCATTGAGTTTTTCAGCGACTCCTTGGCGCCTTTTACAAACCTGAAGTCTGATTCAAGGTTGTCTGGAGTTAGCGAAAAGGCGAGATGGTATGAAAGTTTTAGCAAATTCTCAGCGTGTAAATACACCTCAAGTATTTCTTTATCCACCCAGGCGTCCTGAACGTGCGTTATTCCAGCGGAAATCAGTAATTCTTCCGCTTTGAGAAGAGCTTGGCACTCGCTCTCGATGGTTCGCGCTGGTGCGTGGCTGAGAACTAGTTCCTTCGCACGTGATTCTCTAAGTATCCCGGTTGGCTGACCTAGTCCATCTGTATCAATCCCGATTACTTCCAAACCAGGGATGGACGTGGAGGTAAGTCCAGCTACGAAGAGCGCTTGGCTATTAACCCAAATAGTGTGATGATCATCAGCATGCAAAACAACTGGGACGCTAGAAACGTATTCGTCGATAGATTCTTTAACTTGCTGCCCTAGAATGCCACGATTGTACGTTCCAGCGTCAAGCCAGGTAAGTTCTGGATTCTGGCCCAAGTATTCCCTAAGTAATTCTCCGACTTCTCTAGCTGTCTTAGCCTTAGAGACATCAAGGCCAAGTGACTCTCGACCACCTAGCAGGGGATGAAGGTGACCATCTCGGAACGAGGGGATTAGACACTTTCCCTTGAGGTCAATGAGTTCTTTGGTAACGCTCTGATCGAATTCAATGCGGGTGCAAACAATTCCTAAATCAGAAACGTAAAGCTCTGATTTCAACGTGAAGGGGTCGGTGTAAATCGTACCGTTGAAGAAATGCCTAGCCATTAACCACGTTCGTTGAGGTAGCAAACCCCGCAAAGTGATTCGTAGGTTACCTCAATTCCATCGATCGCAACCTGGTCACCTTGGAAAATAAAGTCGCCATCGAATTTTCGAGCATTAAACATCGCTTTTCTCCCACAGCGGCAAATAGTCTTCAGTTCCTCGAGGGTGTGCGCTATTTCCATTAGGCGAAGCGCTCCAGGGAAGCCTACTGTCAGGAAGTCTGTTCTGATTCCATAGGCCAGCACAGGTATACCATCCAATACAGCTAGTTCAAAGGCTTGGTCTACTTGGTTTGGAGTTAGGAACTGAGCTTCGTCGATTAGCAAACAGGAGAGATTTTTAATGCCTGGAATAATCATGTCGTTGTTGGCATGTTCGTGCACAAGATCTCGCAGATTAGACTCTGGTGTAATCAGGAAATCAACTCTTTTATCAACACCAAGCCTAGAGACAATGGTGGCCTCGCCTTTGGTGTCAACAGCGGGCTTGGCGATTAGCACCTGCTGGCTACGTTCCTCATAGTTGTGAGCAACCTGGAGTAAAGCCGTGCTCTTGCCGCTGTTCATCGCTCCATAACGGAAATACAACTTAGCCATTTAGTGCCTTTCTCGCCCTTGCCTAACCCTTGTTTAATGCTAGTCAGATGGCTGGTCGGAATTGCGCATTTAGGCAGTTAGTCGTAATCTGAAGTTCTCTGAATTAACCAGGACGTTGGGGAAGACGCACCTAGTTTGAGTTCGGAGGTTTGACTATGAGTAAAGGTCAGTTTGCTACGACCTTGGTTCTGCACGCCTGCCCCGATGCAATTCTTGACAAAGCCAATGATGTGTTGCTGCGATACTCAATACAGCCTGTCTGGGCAAAGCAGAGCTTAGTAGTGCTAAGTAGCAAAGCCGATTGCACTCTGAAGTTGACACAGGCTAAAGCTTCAGATTTGGTGTCCGAATTAAATTCATTTGGACTTATGCACTTTGAACTAACCCAAAATTTAGGCGAGTATGGAGTTCTGTACATGTCACTGCCAGGACTAGGCATTTACCGATGCGAAATCAATAGTGCAGGGTCGCTTGTTCTAACCGAAGATCAAATCAACCAGCTCGTCATTACTTCATCAGGTAACCAACGAGAATTCATGAGGTTACTGAGGATTGCTCTAGGGCAGTCTTGGGATGACATCTTGGAACCAATGAGAGCTTCGAAGTATTGTGACAATGTTCTTTTACTAAATCGAGCGGGTTGACTAGTTCTTGTATGAACGGAACGCAACAACTGCGTTGTGACCACCAAAACCAAATGAGTTCGAGATAGCCAAAATGTTTTCACCTAGTGCCCTAGGGGTAACAACAACATCAAGTTCAATTGCGGGGTCTGGGTCATCAAGGTTCAGTGTTGGCGGAGCAGTCTTCTCGTGCACAGCAAGAACTGTGAAGATAGCTTCGATAGCGCCAGCACCACCTAGTAGGTGACCGGTAGAAGACTTGGTTGCCGAAACTGGAATGTTCTTTAGGTGATCACCGAATACTCGTTTTAGAGCTGTGTATTCAGCAATGTCACCAACCGGTGTGCTGGTTGCGTGAGCATTGATGTGATTGACATCGGTAAGTTCAGCGTTGGCCATCTTTAGAGCGCCAATAACTGCTCTAGCTGCAGCCGCACCTTCTGGATCTGGTGCGGTGATGTGATGTGCATCGCTGGTCACATAACCACCTGCTAGCTCAGCGTAAATCTTTGCTCCACGAGCAAGTGCGTGTTCTTCTGTTTCAAGAACTAGAGCACCAGCTCCTTCACCCATAACAAATCCATCGCGGTTGATGTCATATGGACGGCTTGCTCTTGCTGGTTCCTCGTTACGACGAGAAAGCGCGTGCATTGCAGCAAAGGCTGCGATAGGAAGTGGATGCATAGCTGCTTCACAGCCACCAGCTACAACGATGTCAATTTCACCTGAACGAAGTCGTGTTATCGCGTTAGCAATAGCCTCGGTGCCAGATGCACAGGCTGATACTGAAGTTCTAACTCCGCCTCTAGCTGAGATGTCCATACCAATGGCAGCTGCGGGTCCATTAGGCATGAGCATGGGCACAGTCATCGGTAGTACTCGGCGAGGACCTTTTTCTTGCAAGGTTTCAAAGGCGTCTAGCAGAGTCCACACTCCACCGATACCGGTAGCGAATTCCACTGAAAGACGTTCTGGATCAAAATCGCTGATTGCTGCATCAGCCCAAGCTTCTCTAGCTGCAATCAGAGCAAACTGGCTTGATGGGTCTAATCTTTTGGTTTCTTGAAGGGTTAGCACTTCAGAGGCTTTAACCTTTGCCTGTCCTGCGAATGTCACAGGGATTTCGTACTTTGCAACCCAGTCTTGCTCCATGGTGGTTATGCCAGATTCACCAGATAGCAAAGCCTTCCAGGTGGATTGCGCGTCGCCACCGAGAGGCGTGGTAGCGCCTATCCCGGTGACAACAATTTTGATACTCAAGAGTTATTAGCCCTGTGCTGAGGTGATGAAGTTAACTGCATCGCCAACTGTTAGAAGGTTCTTCACTTCTTCGTCTGGGATCTTGACGCTGAACTTTTCCTCGGCGTTAACCACGATGGTCATCATTGAGATTGAGTCGATGTCTAGGTCATTGGTGAAAGACTTTTCCATCTTCACTGAATCAGTGTCGATACCTGTCTCTTCGTTAACGATTTCAGCCAATCCAGCTAGAACTTCGTTCTGTGATAGTGCCATGAGTTACTCCTTGGTTGTTTGATTTACTAGATAAAGTTTAGGGCAGAACTACTACCTGAGCCGCGAAGGCAAGCCCAGCTCCAAAGCCAATCTGCAGGGCTAACCCGCCAGATTTGACTAATCCATCCTGCAGAATCTGATCCATGGCTAGTGGAACGCTAGCGGCAGAGGTGTT
>JAPLAJ010000074.1 GCA_026393335.1 Rhodoluna sp.
CCAGACCCGTGATCTCCCTATCAGGAGCACTGGTTACCGGATATCCTTCGCTTGCTAAGACGACCGTAACTGCAACGTCTTTACTGAATTCGGGTTCAAGTACAGTTGCCAACTGTCCGGTTGCTGCCTTATGAAGCAGACCTGAAAGTGGGGTTAGTAGTCTGCGGAGCACTACCTGGGTTTCAGGGTCACCAAACCGTGCGTTGAATTCGATAACTCGAATTCCTTTAGAAGTAACAATCAATCCACAATACAAAAGACCAACGAAAGGAGTTCCCTGTCGAGCTAGCTCTCTAACTGTAGGCAGCGCAACTCTTTCCTGAACCTCTGATACAAAACCTTCAGGTAACCAAGGAAGCGGAGAGTATGCACCCATACCTCCAGTGTTAGGTCCTTCATCGTTGTCGTAAGCTCTTTTGAAATCTTGTGCAGGAGATAAAGGCACCACTGTTATTCCATCAGCCAAGAAGAAAAGCGATACTTCTTCGCCATCTAAAAACTCTTCAACAAGTATTTCCATACCCTGAGCTAGGAAGGTGTTGGCGTGAACTAAAGCTGCTTGTTTATCACTAGTGACAATCACACCTTTACCGGCAGCTAACCCATCAGCTTTGACTACATATGGAAATCCGAAAGCATCTAGGGCATCTTCAACTTCAGATATAGATGTGCACTTTCTAGCCATACCGGTAGGCACATCGGCTGCAGCCATTACATCTTTTGCAAATGCTTTAGATCCTTCTAGAGCTGCTGCTGCTTTTGAAGGACCAAACACAGCAATTCCAGCTGAGCGAAGTGCATCACTAACTCCAGCAACCAAAGGGGCTTCAGGGCCGATAACAACTAAATCTGTTTGTGCATCCAATGCCCAAGCTTTGACGGCATCAGGGTCATTGATGTTCAGGCTTACTGTCTTTACTTCTTGAGAGATTCCACCGTTACCGGGGGCACAGGTGATGTTGCTTGGGTCTGTTCCTGTTCTTATGAGAGCTTTCACAATCGCGTGTTCGCGAGCTCCAGAACCTAGAATCAAGATTTTCATTAGTTCAAGTTTATCTAGGTTGGGGTGAGCCCCGATGCTTCATACACCGAGGCCCACTTGGTTCTACCTGATCTTGATGATGGCTTCAACAATCGCAAGGATTATCTTCACCACAGTCAGAACCAGAACAACTATTTGAGACTTGCTCATGTGTTGTCCTCCCGTAGGGCGTGGGCCAAGGAGAGGGTCGAACCGGAAGGTGCATAACTATTCCAAAATGCAAAAAGTTATGGCATACTCGAAACGTGTTTCGCTTCGGAGTTGTTTTCCGATTCGACCCTCGTCAAGAGGTTCAAATAAAGCTCCCGGTTGCTGCCGGGGGCTTTATTTCATCTCTGGCTAAACTAACCACGCGTTTAGTGAGCATGAGAAGTTTCACATCTAACATGTGAAGCTGTTTGAGTTATAAACAGGCATATTGGGTAATCCCCGATGCTTGGCATCAGGGATTACTTGGTTCTACCTGATCTTGATGATGGCTTCAACAATCACAAGGATTATTCTCACCAACGTCAGAACCAGAACAACTATTTGAGACTTGCTCATGAGTTGTCCTTCCGTAAGGCATGGGACAAGGGAAGGGCCGAACCGGAAAGTGCATAACTATTCCAAAATGCAAAAAGTTATGGCATACTCAAAACGTAGAACGTTTCGGAGTTGTTTTCCGATTCGACCCTCGTCAAGAGGTTCAAACATTACCCCCAGTTTGAGCTGGGGGTTTTGTTCTATCTCTGGCTAAACTAACCATGCGTTTAGTGAGCATGAGAAGTCTCACAAAATACGCCGGTTAGCGTGTGAGTTGTCTACAGGTGAGCTAGTGTCTTTTGCGCTGAGATAAAGCTATTTGGATAGCAGTTGGTCAATAGTTTCTGCATCAAGAACGTGCTCGATTGCCATCACGCTTGCTCCGATGATGCCAACCTCTTTGCCCGCTTTACTCTGGACGATAGAAAGTCCTTCACTGGCTAGCGGCATTGATCTGCTGTAGACCGCCTCTCTAACTCCAGCAATCAAATGTTCCCCGGCTGAAGCCATGGATCCACCAATCACGATTATCGACGGGTTCATAAGACTTACGCAGGTGCTCAACACTTCACCTATGTCTCTTCCTGCTTGCCTCACAGCTTGAATAGCTTCCACTTTTGCACGCTTGGTGACATATATAAGATCGGACGTGTTTCTAACAGGCAAACCGGCATTATTGATGTTTTTAATTACTGCCGGCGCTCCCGCCACAGCCTCTAAGCAACCATAGTTGCCACACCGGCATGCGATGTTATCGCCTCGCGAAACCCTGACGTGACCGATGTCTCCCGCCGTTCCTTGGGAACCCCTTTGCAGATGACCATCTGAGATGATTCCAGATCCAATACCAGTGGCGGCCTTTAGGAAGATCAGGTGATCAACTTCTGGGTAGTTGAGGTGTCTCTCACCTAAGGCCATGACGTTAACATCGTTATCCACTAATACCTTTGCAGTTAAGTCTTTGCTCACCCTTGCAGGAATATCAAAAGCATCCCAGCCAGGCATGATAGGTGGGTTGGCTGGTTTGCCAGTCTCATGCTCGACAGGTCCAGGCACACCGATACCGATGGCGAGAAGACGGTCTTCCTCTAAACCAAGCCCAGCTAAAAGATGTTTTAGTTCTTCAATCATCCAGCGCAGACAAACCTCTGGCCCATCTGAGATTAGACGCTTGGTATCGATAGATACCAAAATCTTGCCACTGAGATCCGCAAGGGCAGCAACAGCATGGGTAGCACCAAAGTCAACCCCGGCCACCACGAAGGCCTCCTCGTTTAGTAGCAATCTTGCCGATGGACGTCCACCGGTTGATGTAGCGCTACTTGCGGGAGTTATTAGTCCAAGTTCAATTAGTGGGTCTAAACGCAGCGAGATAGTTGATCTTGCGAGGCCGGTGAGTTCTGCCATTTCTGCCTTGGTATGCGGTTGCCCATCGCGAAATAGCTGAAGCAAACGCCCAGAACTAAACCCGAAGTTATACATATTGGTATCAGCCACCTCTCAAGCATAAACAATAACTTGACTTGAGTTTCGAGATAAGTTTATCACAAGTTTATAACAAGATGTCGATTATCGACAAAAGTCTAATGAAAAAGGACCATTATGTACTTAGGAAGTTTATATATGCATGAAAGGAAATGAAGTGAAGTTTGGTTATTCAACAATTACCTGGGGTGGAGTAGTCGGGCATCCAGGCGGTGTGACCAGCATCAAGGATCTTTTCTATATGACCCATGGGGACACCAAGGCTGCTGTCAGGGACATCTCGGCGGCCGGCTATCAGGGCACCGAGGTATTTGACGGCAACCTTGCTGAGTTTGCAGAGAACCCAGAAGAACTTCTGTCGGTGCTTAGGGAAACAGGAGTTCAACTGGTTTCCGTTTACACTGGCGCAAACTTCATCTATGACGAGATTCTTGATGACGAACTCTACAAAATAGAGCAAGCCGCATTGCTTGCCAAGAAGTTCGGCGCAAGTCGTTTAGTAGTTGGCGGTGGCGCTAAGCGTCCACATGGACCACACGCAGATGACTTCAAGAAAATTGGTCGTGGATTAGACATGGTTGCTGACATTGCCAGAACCCACGGTCTTGAGAGCAGCTTCCACCCGCACCTGGGAACCCTTTCAGAAACTCTAGATGGCTTCCACCAAATTATGGACGCCTGCTCAATCGGCTTCTGTCCAGATACCGCCCACTTAGTTGCCTCAGGAATTGACCCTGTCGTAGCTATCGATACTTACGGTGATCGCCTAAAGCACGTTCACTTCAAAGATTTTTCAACTAAGACTGGGCAGTTCACGCCGCTTGGTGAAGGTGACATAGATTTCGTCGCAGTTTTAGCTGCGATGAGAAGAGCCAGCTACGACAGTTGGCTATTGGTAGAACTAGATGCCTACGTGGGCGATCCTAAAACTGCCGCAGAAATAAGTAGAAAATATCTAGAACAGCTGTTTGCCAACTAGAGGTACCATCCATCCATCAAAATAAATTATCAAGGAGATCAATAATGAAGAAACTGATAACAAGCATTGGAGTGAGTGCAGCTTTGATTTTTGCACTTACTGCATGTTCGACCAGCGACAACAATGGGCAAAACAATGGCGTTGATAGCGCTATCGCCGCTCAAGTTGACGCTGCACTTGCAGCGCTAGAGGGCCAGGTACTCAGCCTCGGTCCTAACGGAGAATCACCATCTGACTTCGACAGCACAGAACTAACTGATGCCGAAGTGGAAGAGATCAAAGCAGGCAACTACACAGCTGCAATCGTTATGCACTACTCAGGTAACGACTGGTCAACTGCACAAATTGAAGGTCTCAAAGCCGAGTTCGCTCGTCTAGGAGTTGAAGTTGTGGCAGTTACCGACGCCGACTTTAAGCCAGAGAAGCAGGTTTCTGACATTGAAACTGTTATGGCACTAAAGCCAGACATCATCATTTCAATCCCTACTGACCCAGTTGCAACTAAGGCTGCATTCAAAAAAGCTTCTGCTGCAGGGATCAAGCTAGTATTCATGGACAACGTTCCAGCCGACATGGTTGGTGGCGAGGACTATGTATCTGTAGTCTCAGCTGACAACAAGGGTAACGGCGCTGTTTCAGCACACCTATTCGCAAGAGCACTAAACGGTAAGGGCAAAGTCGGACTCATCTATCACGATGCTGACTTCTTTGTGACCAAGCAGCGTTACGAAGGTTTCAAGACTGCTCTATCTGAATACCCAGGCATTGAAATTGTCGAAGAAAAGGGTATCGGCGGACCAGACTTTGCTGGAGATGCTCAAGCTGCAGCAACTGCAATGTTGACTAAGAACGCAGACCTAGATGGAATCTGGGGTGTTTGGGATGTTCCTGCTGAAGGTATCATGGCTGCAGCTCGCGAAGCTGGACGCACTGACCTAAAGATCGGTACTCAAGATCTAGGAACTAACGTTGCAATTCAACTTGCCAAGAAGGAACTTATTGTTGGTCTTGGCGCACAACGTCCGTACGACCAGGGTGTTGCAGAAGCTCGTTTGGCTGCAGCAGCTTGTATCGGAAAGACAGGACTACCTAACTTTGTAGCACTAGGAGCCCTACCTGTATCACACGAAAACGTACTTGAAGCATGGAAGACCGTCTACAGCGTAGACGCTCCAGAATCAGTTTCAAGCGTTTACAAAAAGTAACAAAAAGAACCAGAGGGCTGGGAGTATACCCCCAGCCCTCTGTACCACCCATCCATCTGGGCACTTACTAGTTTAGGCAAGGAAATCAAATGAGAAAAATCAACGTAGGACTTATCGGTGGCGGTTTCATGGGTAAGGCCCACTCACTGGCTTATTCTGCTGTACCCATGTTTTTCTGGCCAACCGAACTTATGCCGGTCAAGCACACGGTCGCAGAATTTAATGACAAGATGGCTGAAGATGCAGCAGCCAGGTTCGGATTTGAAAATTCAACATCAGACTGGAACACAATTATCAATAACCCAGAGATTGATCTTGTTGATATCGCCACTCCAAACAACTCACATGCACAAATTGCTATCGCGGCCCTGAAGGCAGGCAAGCATGTTATTTGTGAAAAGCCTTTAGCTCGCACCGTTGAAGAAGCGGCCCTGATGTATGAAGCAGCACGGAACTCTGACCGCGTAAACATGGTTGCATTTAACTACCGAAGAACTCCTGCTGTTGCTTTAGCTAAGCGATACATCGACGAAGGTGCGATTGGCAGAGTTATTAACTTCAGAGCCACCTATCTCCAGGACTGGTCAGCAGATCCGAAATCACCTCTTTCTTGGCGATTCCAGAAAGATATTGCAGGTTCTGGAGCTATAGGCGACATCCTCACTCACGTATTAGACATGGCTCGATATTTAGCTGGCGAGGTTACCGAAGTATCAGCGATTACAAACCACATCATCACTGAGAGACCATTGCAGCAATCAGGTGCAGATTCGCTTGGAAACTCCAAGGGTGGCTCAGATGCACCTAAAGGAAAAGTAGATGTTGAAGACGAAGTGCTATCACTTCTTAAGTTTGCTAATGGTGCAATCGGGTCCGTTGAAGCAACCAGAAATGCTTGGGGTAGGAACAACTTCATCACACTAGAGATTCATGGTTCAGAAGGTTCAATTGCCTTCAACTATGAGAACAGGGATCAATTAGAAGTTTGCTTCAAGTCTGACGAAGGTGACCGCAGAGGTTTCCGAACTGTATACACCGGTCCGAACCACCCAAACGGTGAAAGCCTTTGGCCTATTCCAGCTCTGGGTATCGGCTATGGCGAAACCAAGATCATTGAAGCGCATGACCTATTCAAAGCAATTGCTGGTCAAGAACCTGTACGCCCTGACTTTGGTGATGGATACCAGGTTGCACTTATTGATGATGCAATTGCACGTTCTGCACAGACTGGTCAATGGACTAAGGTTCCGCAACTAAACCGCGAAACTGGACAGATTTCTTAGATCATGACAACAGCCAATTCACCAGCTATTGAGATGCGGAGTATCGAGAAATCTTTCGGTACAAACCCAGTCTTGAAGAACGTCGACTTCAGCGTAACTGTTGGTGAGGTCCATGCTCTAGCTGGTGAAAATGGAGCTGGTAAATCAACTCTGATGAAAATTCTTCAGGGTGTGTATCAGAAGGATGCTGGCGAGATTCTCGTTTCAGGTCAAGTAACTGAGATTGAAGACACCTTTGCAGCTAGAAGAGCGGGTATTGGCATGGTCTTCCAAGAGTTTTCTTTGATACCTAGTCTTACAGTGGCTCAAAACATATTTCTAACCAATCGCACTTGGCATATTTAAAGAAATGGAAGTTGAAGTCGATCCTTCCAGGACTGTTGAATCAATGCCAACTGCACTTTGGCAATTAACTGAGATCGCAAAAGCGCTAGCTCAAAACGCCAAGGTCCTAATCATGGATGAACCAACTGCTTCTCTTGCTAAGCATGAGGCTGAGGGACTTTTTGCCCTGATCGAAAGACTAAAGGCAAAAGGAATTGCTATTGTTTACATCTCACACCGCATGGATGAGATTTACCGTATTGCCGATCGCATTACTGTGTTGCGCGACGGTTCAAGAGTGCTGACAGAGTCTCTAAAGAAGGTGTCTCCAGAACAAATTGTTGAGGCAATCGTTGGACGTAAGTCAGCAGCTCATCTAGTTCACAAGAGTAGGGCTGACAAGATCTCAAGCAAAATTGCGCTGGACGTCAAGAACCTCTCTTCTGGACCTAAGCTGCAGAATGTCTCCTTACAGTTACGTCGCGGAGAGATTTTAGGACTAGCTGGCCTTATGGGTTCGGGAAGAACCGAACTGGTCAATACACTTTTCGGAATCTTGAAACCAACTTCAGGAACTATCTCCATCAACGGAAAACTAGTTGATATCTCTTCGCCAAAGCGAGCTATTGATAACCGCATAGCACTAGTACCCGAAGATCGCAGATCTCAGGGGCTTGTTCTAGACCACCCAGTTACGGAAAACCTCACTCTTCCCCTGTTGGACGATCTCAAGAGCAGCGGCTTGTTATCAAAGAAGAAGATTGCGGTTAAGAGTAAAGAAATCATTGACCAATTTGATATAAAACTGGCACATCCGAGCATTCGCGTTAGCTCTCTATCAGGCGGCAACCAGCAGAAAGTTGTTATCGGCAAATGGTTGGGGACGAATCCAGAGATCCTTTTGATGGATGAGCCAACCGCTGGAGTTGATATCGGTACCAAGAGTGAGATTTTGGATTTGGTAAGAAAGATTGCTGATAGCGGCAAATCAGTCATTCTGGTTTCCTCGGAACTTCCTGAGCTACTATCTGTTTCAGATCGCATCTTGGTTCTTAAAGATGGCCACGTTTCAAAAAGCCTCAATCGCGACGAAATCCCAAGCGAAGAATTTTTACAACTAGCAATTCAAGGAGCAGCATGAGCACAAAAACTAAAACTGGTCTAGCGTTGAATCGATTGAAGAGATTCGAGTGGCAACAAAACATTATCTACATAGGTTTTGCTGCTGTATTTATTCTCTTCGCGGTCCTGTTGGCCGATTCAGGGTTTACTAGCCCAAATAACCTGCTGAACATTTTTAGACAAACAGCAACCATTTCAATAATGGCTATGGCTATGACGTATGTTATTGCTGCGGCAGAGATTGATCTGAGCATCGGCTCAGTTGCTGGTCTTGCTGCTGTGGTCTCTGCGATGACAATAGATAGCTTTGGCCTTATCCCGGGCATAGCAGCTGGCCTGGCAGTAGGAGCCATAGCAGGGGCAATCAGTGGTGGGCTTGTCGCTTGGCTGAAAGTACCATCATTTCTGGTAACTCTTGGAATGCTAGGTCTCGTTGTTGGTGTCGCCCGTTGGATTACAGAATCAGCTCCAATTCCAATTGCTGATCAAACCTTCATTGCAATTTTTGGTGGAGCCGATTTAGGTCCGATACCTGGTTTGCTAATTTGGGTCGCTGCGGCAGTGAGCATAGGAGCGATTGTTATGAACAAAACAAAGTTCGGTCGTCACGTCCGAGCAACCGGTGGAAACCTAGTGGCTGCTGGATACACCGGGGTGAAGACAGCAAGAATCAAATTCATGGTTCTATTGCTTTCTGGAGTGGTCGCATCACTAGCAGGAATGCTTTATGCAGGCCGTTTACAGTCTGGAAGATTCCAGTGGGGGACGGGAGATGAGTTGTCAGTTATCGCTGCAGTAATTCTTGGTGGCACCAGCTTGTTTGGTGGACGAGGACAAGTAGTTGGGTCACTGTTCGGAGCTTTATTTATTGGTCTTATCAATAATGGTCTAATTTTGGCTGGCCTTGATGTTAGCCAACAGCAGGTAGTCAGAGGCGCGATCATAATTCTCGCAGTGGCATTGTCGAGAAAGAAGTAAAACTATGCAAACAAAACTTAGAGCTGGAATTATTGGAACTGGATTTATCGCTACCGTTCATACCCGGGCAATTCGAAATTCAGGGCATGAATTAGTCGCGATTGCTGGTTCTAGCGCAGAGTCAGCAACAGTCGTTGCTCAAAAGTTCAACATACCCAAAGTGTTTTCAACCTGGCAAGAACTCGTTTTATCGCCAGACGTTGATGTGGTGCACATCTGCACACCTAATGAATTGCATGCTGAAATTTGTATAGCTGCTGCCAAGGCAAACAAACAGATTGTCTGTGAGAAACCGATCTCTGTGAACGGCCAAGAAGCTAACGCTATAGAAGCTGCAGTTCTAAATAGTGGTGTTGGCTTTGCAGTTCCATTTGCCTATCGCTTTTACCCGATAGTTAGAGAGATGCGGGCAAGACTCCTAAATGGCGAGGCAGGGTCAGTTCACCAAATGCATGGCAACTACTTGCAAGATTGGCTAGCAGATTCAACGTCGGATAACTGGAGAGTCGATTCTGTAGCTGGAGGTAAGTCAAGAGCTTTCGCTGATGTCGGCACACACTGGTGCGATCTGATGGAGTTTGTAACAGGTGATCGAATAGCTCGCCTAACCGCCAACACAAGCAAGGCTTATCAAGAGCGTAATGGCGTTAAGGTTCAAACAGAAGATATAGCAAACATTATCTTTGAAACTGTTGGCGGTGCGACAGGCACATTAACGGTAAGCCAAGTTTCTCTTGGTCGCAAAAATCAACTACTAATTGAAGTAGATGGCTCGAAGGCTTCGTATACCTTCAATCAAGAGAGCCCAGACACCTTGCTGATTGGTGGGAGAGAGTCAAACCAAATCATTATGCGTGGCAATGACACTTTAACTTCCGCTGATGGCAAGCGACTCTCGCTACTACCATCTGGTCATCCTCAGGGCTATCAGGATGCATTCAATGCTTTCATCTCTGATGCTTATGACGAGTTTCAAGGAAAGATGGTTGTAGGCGTGCCAGGATTGCGGGATGGACTTCGTTCCGCTTTCCTAATAGAAGCGGTTCTGTTATCAGCTGAAAGCAAGACCTGGGTAAATGTGCCAGAAGCCTCAGGCCAAAGTCAGACTAAAATGTTGGCAAGCTAATAAAAGGTTAGGCAGATGACTCGTCCAGTAACACTATTCACAGGTCAATGGGCAGATCTCACGCTAGAGGAAGTAGCAAAGCTGGCAAGCGGGTGGGGCTATGACGGCTTAGAGATTGCTTGTAGCGCTGAGCACCTTGATGTTTGGCGAGCTGCCGAGGACGATGCTTATGTTCGAGAACGCTTGGCGATATTAGACAAATACAATCTCAAACTCTATGCAATTTCAAATCACCTTAAAGGGCAAGCAGTTTGTGATAACCCAATTGACTTCAGGCATCAAAGTATTGTTGGTGCCAAAGTTTGGGGAGATGGTGACGCCGAGGGAGTACGTCAGCGAGCTGCGCAAGAGATGAAACTCACAGCAATTGCAGCACGAAAACTAGGAGTGGACACTGTGGTGGGATTCACAGGTTCTTCTATCTGGCAATACGTAGCTATGTTTCCTCCGGTATCTCAAGAAGTAATAGAAGCTGGCTACCAAGATTTTGCTGATCGCTGGAATCCAATCATGGATGTTTATGATTCTGAAGGTGTTCGCTTCGCTCTTGAAGTTCATCCATCAGAAATTGCCTATGACTACTTCACAACAGTGAGAACTCTAAGAGCAATTGACAACCGTAAAGCATTTGGCCTGAACTGGGATCCAAGCCACATGCATTGGCAAGACATAGATCCTGTAAATTTCATTCTTGACTTCGCTGATCGCATCTATCACGTTGACTGTAAAGATACCTTTGTAAGAAAGCAGGATGGCAGAGTTGGCCGATTGGGCTCTCACCTAGGCTGGGACGACCCTAAACGAGGCTGGACATTTGTTTCAACTGGTAGAGGGCATATTGACTGGGAGTCTTCCTTCCGAGCCTTGAACACAATTGGTTACAAAGGTCCAATTTCAGTGGAGTGGGAAGATGCAGGAATGGATCGACTTCATGGAGCCGAAGAAGCTCTTGGTTTTGTAAGGTCACTTCTCTGGAAAACTCCAGACGCCTCATTTGATTCAGTTTTCAATCAAGACAAGTAAAAAGAACTGCTAACCGTGTCCGAGATTTGCACAGTGGTGGCAATATTCACTCCCAAACCTGAGTTTTACTCAGATGTCCGAGCTTTGTTATTTGAAGTAACTCCAAAAGTCCATGATGAGCCTGGTTGTGAGTTCTACACAATGAATGAAGACGTTCAAGGTCGCTTGGTTCATATAGAAGCCTGGACAACTAAACAACACTGGCTTGATCACATGCAGCAACAAACTGTGAAAGATATTCTCAAAGGAGTGGACGGCAAGCTCTCCAAAGACATTGAAGTTTTTGAACTTTATAACGTTCCCACTGGTACAAGCGGTAAAGGAACAATCAGTTCTACTTAGTACGCCAACTAAAGACTTATATGAGCACTGTTCACTAACCTAGAGGTATGTCTAGACGACGAATCAAACACGATGACGGTATTGACGCAATCAATGCAGTGATTCGAGCCAAAAAACAAGCAAATGAACTTAAGCCGACAGATGCACTATTTGCTACGGCGGTTAGATATCTTCTTGAAGAACTTGCTGAAGTTGCACCAGGAAACTCAGTAGAAGTTAGAGTTCCACCACTTGGTGCTACTCAATGTATTGAAGGCCCTAGGCACACCAGAGGCACACCTCCTAATGTGGTTGAGATTAGTCCTAAGGTTTGGTTTGATCTTGCGCTCGGTTACATATCTTGGGATTCAGCTGTGCAGGATCATCTAGTTTCTTCAAGTGGAGTTAGGGCCTCGTTAGGCGAAGTGTTGCCGCTAACCTTGAAGCATGTCCAAAGATAAAACTGAGACGGCGAAAATCCGTCGAGCACCTAAGTTCATACCGTTCATGCTGACAGGGGTCCTGTTAGGTGGGCTTATTGCCATCATCCTGTCGCTGTCTATAACCACACAGGATGGCAAGACCGCAGGGTTTCTAACTCAGCTCTTGGTCTACTGCTTAGGTCTCGGGGCAGGATTAGGGGTATTAGCAGCTGTCGTCTTTGATGCACTTACAGCGCGTCGAGTTAAGGATGTGCAAGTCTCCAAAACCTCCTCCAACTAGCCCGCTAAACTAGCAGGGTAACGCCAAGTATTTGGCGACAATGAAGTCAAAAACTTGAGTTTTACAAGCACGCAACCCCCACTCATAGAGACGGAAACTGCCCTTGCTTCGTGGAGATGGACTACTAAATCACGATTTGCTACCCGATGAAAAAGGGCCGCAAGATCAGTGTGGTGTATTTGGAGTTTGGGCACCTGGGGAAGAAGTAGCGAAGCTCACATACTTTGGTCTTTACTCACTCCAGCACAGAGGTCAAGAATCAGCTGGTATCGCAACCTCTGATGGTAAAAAGATTCTTGTTTATAAAGACATGGGTCTTGTTTCTCAAGTTTTCTCTGAATCATCCCTTGAATCTCTAATTGGACACATAGCTGTTGGACACAACAGATACTCAACCACTGGCGCATCTTCTTGGCGTAATGCTCAACCAACTCTTGGTAGAACTGCTTCAGGCACTGTAGCTCTAGGTCACAACGGAAACCTAATTAACACCACAGAACTTCTTGAACTACTCAAGGTTATGTATCCAGATCAAACAGAGAATGAAATCACTGGCGGTAACACAACAGACACCGCAGTGCTAACAGCTCTTCTTGCAGGGGACATGGATCACACTCTTGAATCAACTGCTCTAGAACTTCTTCCTAAAGTCAAAGGTGCTTTTTGTCTAGTCTTCATGGATGAAACAACACTTTATGCAGCAAGAGACCCTCAGGGAGTAAGACCTCTAGTTCTTGGCAGACTGGATCGTGGTTGGGTTGTTGCATCTGAAACAGCGGCACTAGATATCGTTGGTGCTAGCTATGTAAGAGAAATTGAGCCAGGCGAACTAGTTGCTATTGACGAACATGGACTTAGATCTTCTAGATTTGCTGAAACTAAAAGAGCTGGCTGCGTATTTGAGTATGTATATCTAGCAAGACCTGACACCACAATCAACGGCAGAGTTGTTTACGATGCCAGAGTTGAAATGGGTAAAACTCTTGCTAAAGAGTATCCAGTTGAAGCAGACATGGTTATTCCAACTCCTGAATCAGGCACTCCTGCTGCTATTGGTTATAGCCAAGAGTCAGGTATTCCATTCGGGCATGGACTTGTAAAGAATGCTTATGTTGGTAGAACTTTCATTCAGCCGTCACAGACCATACGTCAAAGAGGTATCCGTCTAAAGCTCAATCCTTTGAAAGAACAAATCAAAGGTAAGCGCATCATCGTTGTTGACGACTCAATTGTGAGAGGCAATACTCAGCGAGCGCTGGTAGCAATGCTTCGCGAAGCTGGGGCTAAAGAAATTCACGTAAGAATTTCCTCACCACCTATCACTTGGCCATGTTTTTATGGAATTGATTTTGCTACCCGTGCAGAACTAATTGCCACAGGCCTGGGTGTCGATGAAGTTAGACAATCTATTGGCGCTGACTCTCTTGGTTATCTCTCTAAAGACGGCATGGTTGCAGCCACCAATCAACAGGAGAAACAGCTCTGCACAGCATGCTTCACAGGAACATATCCAATTGAGTTACCCCCTGAAGATCGCTTAGGAAAGAACCTTCTAGAAAAGCCAGCTGCAGCCTGTGAACCTGGACCAGATAGTGAACTGGACAAAATAGTGAAAGCTGCTAATGACTGATGCATATGCCGCATCAGGTGTGGATACTCATGCTGGAGATCTAGCAGTTGAGTTAATGAAGAAATCAATCAAAGCAACACTCACCGACAATGTTGTGGGTGGCTTTGGTGGTTTTGCAGGAATGTTTGATGTTTCATTTCTAAAAAACTTTGATAGGCCACTACTTGCTACATCGACAGATGGTGTTGGCACAAAGGTTGCCATTGCCCAAGCTATTGATAAGCACGACACCATCGGACAAGACCTAGTTGGCATGGTTGTGGATGACATTGTGGTTGTTGGAGCTAAGAGCATGTTCATGACTGACTACATCGCAACCGGCAAAGTAGTGCCAACAAGAATCGCAGATATAGTTTCAGGTATCGCCAAAGCCTGCCAAGACGTTGGAGTGTCACTTATCGGTGGAGAAACAGCCGAGCACCCAGGTTTACTAAAAGCTGATGAATACGATGTTGCAGGAGCAGCAGTAGGTGCAGTTGAATACAGCAAACTTCTTGGACCACATAAAGTTCAGGTAGGCGATGTTGTTCTAGGTCTTGAATCAAGCGGTTTACAT
>JAPLAJ010000088.1 GCA_026393335.1 Rhodoluna sp.
CAAGCAGCGTCCACTAATGGCATCTACTGGAGTCAAAGACCCAGCCCTTAGTGACACTTTGTATGTAACCGAACTGATTGCTCCTGAGCTTGTAAACACCATGCCAGAAAAAACTATGGAAGCTGTCTTCGATCACGGAGTGGTGCCTACCAACAGCATCACCAGCAAATATGCAGAAGCCAAGCTCGTTCTACACACAATTGGTGCAATGGGAATTTCATATGATGAGGTAACCGAGTTGTTAGAAAAAGAAGGTGTTGAGAAGTTCATAATCTCTTGGAATGAACTTGTTGAATCTGTTGATGCCGCTCTAAAGGCAGCTAAGTAATGACAATAAGCGTAAGAGCTTTTGGGGCTGCGAACCTAGCAGTTCAAGCAAACATCAATCAACTAGTCAGTGACAAAGTTGCTAGCCGCATAGCCAACAAAGATTTCACACTATGGGGAAAAGATGCGGAAGCAGAATCCTCAATCAGGCTTGGTTGGGTAAACTCGGCAATCGATTCTCAAGCGCTAGTTGCAGAAATCTTGAGTTTGAGAGATGACTTCAAGGCGAAGGGTGTAAACCGTTTTGTTTTGTGTGGCATGGGTGGCTCTTCTCTTGCTCCCGAGGTTATTACAAACAAGTACGGAGTAGAGCTGGTTGTTCTAGATTCGACTTCCCCAGATCAGGTTAGAAGCGTTGTAGCTATCGACATTCAGCGCACAGCAATAATTGTGTCCTCGAAATCAGGTTCCACTGTTGAAACTGATTCTCAGAAACGCATCTTCGAAGACGCCTTCACTAAAGCTGGAATTGAAAAGACTGAACGAATTGTTATAGTCACTGATCCAGGTTCTCCTATGGAGGCAGCAGCCAAAGCTGATGGCTACAAAGTCTTTAACGCAGACCCAACTGTTGGCGGACGCTATTCAGCGCTAACTGCTTTTGGATTAGTTCCATCAGGTTTAGCTGGTGTAAACATCCAAGAGCTTCTAGAACAGGCAAGCCAGGCTGCATTAGCTCTAGCCGAGGATAGCCTCGATAACCCAGGGCTAATTCTTGGAGCTGCATTGGCTAGATCAGCTAATGGAAGTGGCTACAAAGACAAGCTAGGTCTGCTAGCAGACCAAAGTTCGCTACCGGGTTTTGGGGACTGGATTGAACAGTTAGTTGCTGAATCAACAGGTAAGCACTCCAAGGGAGTTCTTCCGGTTGTTTTACAAGCTAAGAGCTATGAAACCTTTGCAGATCTAAACGACATGCTATTGGTAGATATTTCTGCTGACAAGAATGTTGATCTTGCAGAGGGTGTTAGTGTTTCTGCTCCCCTAGGTGCACAGTTCATGCTTTGGGAGTATGCAACTGTTGTAGCAAGCCGATTGCTTGGCATCAATCCTTTCGATCAGCCAGATGTAGAATCAGCCAAGATTGCCGCTAGAGGAATGCTTGAGAAAAGAGCAGAAGCTACCAAGAGCGAACACACTTTTGATTCAATCGAAGTCAGTGCTTTAGGTCTAGACCTAACCGGTGTCACTGGAGTGGCAACAGCTTTGGTAAAACTTCTTTCAGAACTTGCTTCAGATGGCTATGTCTCAGTGCACGCATACATGGATAGAACAGCTCCTGTAAATGCGGAAGCGCTGCGTGATGGCCTAGCCTCCGTCTCGGATCGTCCAACAACATTTGGTTGGGCACCTAGATTCCTTCATTCAACAGGTCAGTATCACAAGGGTGGTCCACGCCAAGGTGTCTTCTTGCAACTTGTAGCAAAGAGTTCCGAAGATGTCGCAGTTCCTGGTAGGGACTTCACCTTCGGTGAACTTATTGCCTCTCAAGCAGCTGGCGACGCTAAGGTTTTAGCAGATCTCGGTAGACCAGTTCTTACTTTGACTTTGAATAATCCAGTTGAAGGTTTCAATACTGTTTTGGCAGCAATCGGTTAAGGAGAGCCAAACCCATGGTTGAAGTGAAGTTAGGTCCAGGTTCTAATCCGCTGAGAGACCCACTCGATCGAAGACTAAATCGAATTGCTGGCCCATCTGGACTGATTATTTTTGGTGTGACAGGTGACCTAAGCCGAAAGAAATTGATGCCTGCCGTTTACGATCTGGCTAACCGTGGCTTGTTGCCACCAGGTTTTTCTCTGGTTGGATTTGCCAGAAGAGATTGGGAAGACCAGGACTTTGGTCAAGTAGTTAAAGAAGCTGTCAAAGAGTACGCAAGAACTCCTTGGAATGAAGACATCTGGAACCAGCTTTCGAGAGGTATCCGTTTCGTTTCAGGTGAATTCGGCGATGACGCAGCTTTTGACAAGCTAAGAGAAACCATCGAAACCCTAGATGCCCAACGAGGCACCAACGGAAACCACGCCTTCTACCTAAGCATTCCCCCTAAAGCTTTTCCGCTGGTTACTCAGCAATTGTCAAGATCAGGACTTGCTGATCCAAAGCCTGATCAATTTAGAAGAGTCGTTATTGAAAAGCCTTTCGGTCACGACTTACAGTCAGCCCGTGAATTAAATGAGGTTGTCGAGTCTGTCTTCCCTGCAGACTCAATTTTCCGAATTGACCACTACCTAGGAAAAGAAACTGTTCAGAACATTTTGGCCCTTAGATTTGCTAATCAACTTTATGAACCGCTTTGGAACAACAACTACATTGATCACGTCCAGATCACAATGGCAGAAGACATCGGTGTTGGTGGAAGAGCTGGCTACTATGACGGCATAGGTGCAGCAAGAGACGTAATCCAAAACCACCTTCTTCAATTGTTAGCACTTACTGCTATGGAAGAACCAGTTTCCTTTGATGCCGCTGATTTGAGAGCCGAAAAAGAGAAGGTTCTTTCAGCAGTGAGACTTCCTGACGATATTGGTAAGCACACCTCTAGAGGTCAATACATAGGTGGTTGGCAAGGCGGCGAGAAGGTTACCGGCTTCTTAGATGAAGAAGGTATGAACCCTGAATCTGTAACTGAGACTTTTGCAGCCATGAGACTTGACATCAACACTCGTCGTTGGGCTGGAGTTCCTTTCTATCTTCGTGCAGGCAAGAGACTAGGTCGAAGAGTTACCGAGATTGCAGTGGTCTTCAAGCGCGCTCCGCAGCAAATCTTTGGTGCTAGCCAAACCTCTGCACTAGGTCAGAATGCTCTCGTTATTCGAGTTCAACCAGATGAAGGTGTAACCATCAGATTCGGCTCTAAGGTGCCAGGTGTCGGCATGCAGGTAAGAGATGTGACTATGGACTTCGGTTACGGCCACGCTTTCACTGAGGCAAGCCCTGAAGCTTACGAGAGACTAATCCTTGATGTGCTCCTAGGTGATCCGCCACTGTTCCCAAGGCATGAAGAGGTAGAACTGTCCTGGATGATTCTTGACCCGATTGAAGAGTATTGGGCTAAGAATGGTAAACCAGAGCCTTACCGTCCAGGTACCTGGGGTCCTGAGTCTGCAGATGCAATGATGGCAGCCGATGGCAGAGTTTGGAGACGCCCATGATCAAGAATCTACCGAACACCACTACTTCGAAAATTTCTCGGGAGTTAGTAACCATTCGTGAAGAAGGTGGAGCTGTCGCCCTTGGAAGAGTTCTTACTCTCCTAGTGCAAACTAAATTCTCAGGTATCGAGGAAGCAATCCTCGCGGCTAACGAAGCCTCAAGAGCACATCCTTGTCGGATTATTGTGCTTGCCGATGAAGATGTTCCAAGTAACTCTGAACCAAGATTGGATGCCGAGATTCGAGTTGGTGGCGATGCAGGTGCTTCAGAGGTAATCGTGCTCAGTGCTTACGGCGAAGCTGCCAGCGATCCAGAGAGCCTAGTAACAGGTTTGTTGCTTCCAGATGCTCCAGTTGTTGCATGGTGGCCAGGCGAAGCTCCTGTAAAGCCATCAGCCTCTGCAATTGGACGCATAGCTCAAAGAAGAATTACTGATGCAGCCAACCAAAGTAATCCTCAAGCTTGGCTTTCTTCTCTTGCTGATAACTATGTACCAGGTGACAGCGATTTTGCTTGGACAAGGCTTACTCTTTGGAGAGCTCAACTAGCAGCTGTTTTGGATCAGCCACCATATGACCCAATAACCAAAGTCATCGTCACAGGAGCTTCTGATTCTCCGAGCACAGATTTGCTTGCGGCTTGGCTCACACAGAAATTAGCTGTTGAAGTTGAACTTGTCAGAACTGTTAGAGGCGAAGCGGTATCTGGTATCAAGGGTGTGAAGTTGTTAAGAGCTTCTGGAGAAATTGAGATTATTCGTAACGTGCCAGATGTTGCAACACTAATTCAGCCTTCACAACCGACGAGAGATATCAACCTTCCTCGCAGATCGCTACGTGATTGCCTAATTGAAGATCTTCGTCGACTAGATAGTGATGATGCGTTTGGAAACTTGATTGTTGCAGGTTTCTCTAGCGCTTCTAAAAAATCAGCCGCAGGCAAGAGTGCTGGTAAGTAACTAATGCAGTCAGTTGAAGTAAGAAAAGCCGTAAACGCTATTGATGTTGCCACCCAGGCGGCAGAAGAAATCGTTTCTAGCTTGGCTAGTATTCTCAAAGCCAAACCATCTGCCAACGTTGCTCTAACTGGCGGAACCGTTGGAATTCTTACTCTCGAGATTCTTGCCAAAGAGGAACTCAAAGACCAAATCGACTTTTCCAAAGTTCATTTCTGGTGGGGAGATGAAAGATATGTGGCTAGTAACTCAAACGATCGAAACGCCAACCAAGCAAGGGTGGCTTTGCTAAATACCCTTGCCGTTGATGAGTCAAACATTCACGAATTTCCATCGACTGATTCAGGGCTAAGTGTGGATCAGGCGAGAGACAAGTTTGAACAGTACATCATTGAAGCTTTTGATGGTGAAACGCCGGCAATGGATCTAACAATCTTAGGTATGGGTCCTGATGGACACGTTGCATCACTATTCCCAGGCATGGTGGCTGACTCCAAGAATGTTGTAGCTATACACAACTCCCCTAAGCCTCCGGCTGAACGTTTGTCACTAAGTATGGATGTAATGAATGCGTCCAAGAAGATTATTTTTGTTGTCTCAGGAATTGATAAGGCAGAAGCTGTTGAAGCTGTCCATAGGGACCCAGATTGCGAATTGCCAGCGGCAAAAGTAGCGGCTACAGGTTTAACTCTTTGGATTATTGATGAAGCAGCTGGTGCTTCGTTTTGGAGCTGCTAGTTAGGCTTTGCTGCCTTTAGCTGCTCTCTTTGCTTCTGCTTTAGCTTCAGCAAGAAGTCTGACACGACGCTCTTTGACTATCGCGACAGCTTCATCTAGAAGATCCTTCGCTTCCTGAGCGGTTCTTCTTTCCTTAACGTAAGCAAGGTGAGTCTTGTATGGCTCGTGCTTAGCAATCTGAGGTGGGTTGTCTTTGTCTTGTCCTGCTGGCAAGCCACAGTGTGGGCAGTCCAATTCAATAGGAAGTTCGGCTGCATCCACGCTTGCTGCAAATGAAGTGGTGAAACTGTGGTTGTTGCAGCAGTAATAACTGAGCTTTACTCGCTCTGCTTGGAAACCATTGTCCTGCTCGCCCATTGGGCCAGCTCCGACACGTGATCCTCTGATAGCTGCTGTATTACTGCTCATAGGTTATGCCCAAGAATATGTTGATGCCAGACCAAGAATGATCACTGTAACGACCCATACAAGTCCCAAGATGACTGTGATTCGGTTTAGGTTGCGCTCAGCAACACCGGATGAACCCATAGTGTTGTTGATTCCACCACCGAACATGTCGCTTAGTCCACCTCCGCGACCCTTGTGAAGAAGGATAAGCAGGGTTAGTAGCAGGCTGGTAACGCCTAGAAGGATTCTTAGGGCGATGATGATACCGGTCATTTATTTGGTCTTTCTTTTATCAGAGACTTCTCGCCTCCCTTGTAAATTATAAGGTCAGGTGCTTTAGGAAGCGAGAAATACCAGAGAACTCTTCAACGTCCAAGCTTGCCCCGCCAACTAGCACCCCATCGACCTCTGGGCTTCTCAGAAAGCCTGCCACATTGGCAGCTTTCACCGATCCACCATACAAAATCCTTGTACTTTGGGCTATTTCAGGGCCTAGAAGGCCTTCAATGGCCTCACGAATCTTGGTAGCCACACTAGCGGCTTGTTCTGGGGTAGCCACCTGGCCAGTACCAATAGCCCAAACAGGCTCGTAGGCGACAATGAACTCGCCCACCTTGGCATGACCTGCTAGAGCAGCAAGGATCTGACGCACTGGAACAGCGCTTTGGCCTTCCGCCTCTAGCTCTTCAAGAGTCTCGCCCACGCAAATTACTGGAATCAAGCCGTGCTTGAAAGCCGCAGCGACCTTAGCCTGAACCATGGTGTCATCCTCGTGGTGGTAGCTTCTTCGTTCGCTGTGGCCAATAAGCACGTATTGAACGTCTAGCTTTTTGAGGAAAGCGCCTGAAATATCACCGGTATACGCTCCAGAATCATGCTGACTTAGGTCCTGAGCTCCAAGAGACAAAGAGTACTTCTCGGCACTGATCAGAGTTTGCACTGTGCGAAGGTCGGTAAAAGGAGGAAAGACAGCTACTTCTGTCTTTGTATAGTCGTGGTTAGCATCGGCTAAAGTCCATGAAAGCTTTTGCACAAGTGCGATGGCCTGCTGGTGATCCAGATTCATCTTCCAATTGCCTGCGATGAATGGAACTCTCTCTACGCTCACTTCAATACCTCTAATCCAGGCATTTGCTTGCCCTCTAAGAATTCTAAACTAGCTCCACCACCGGTTGAGATGTGTGAGAAAGCAGAGTCTTCAAATCCAAGAATTCGAACAGCAGCTGCTGAATCCCCGCCACCAACTACTGATAATCCATCAACTTCACTTAGTGCTTGAGCAACCTGCTTTGTTCCATTGGCAAAGGCTGGAATCTCAAACACACCCATCGGGCCGTTCCAGAAAACAGTTTTTGCTTTTCTAATGACCTCAGCAAATGCAAGAGCACTATCAGGTCCAATGTCCAAACCAAGACCAGATGCACCAAAGGCGCTACCTTCTATTTCAGATGACTTGGTTATTTCAACTTCTGCATCAGCACCAAACTTGCTGGCAACCACGATGTCAGAAGGTAGAACTACTTCGACACCTAGGTCCTTTGCTCTTGCAAGGTAGCCTTTGACAGTTTCAATCTGATCAACTTCAAGAAGGCTTGCTCCAACTTTGTGGCCAAGAGCTGCTAAGAAAGTGAAAACCATTCCGCCACCAACAAGAAGTTGATTCACATGTGGAAGCAGATGATCAATAACGCCAAGTTTGTCTGAGACTTTTGAACCTCCAAGCACAACGACGTATGGACGCTCAGGGTTCTTGGTAAGTCTGGTTAGAACTTCTAGCTCTTTCTCTATCAAGAGTCCAGCAACACTTGGTAGTAAGCCTGGCAACTCGTAAACAGACGCTTGCTTTCTGTGCACAACTCCGAAGCCATCGCTAACAAATAAGTCGCCGAGCTGGGCCAATGCCTGAGCAAACGCTAATCTTTCCGCTGACTCTTTAGCTGTCTCTCCTGCGTTGAAACGCAGGTTCTCTAGAACAAGGACTTCCCCGCTCTGAAGTTTTTCAACTGCTAAGAGGGCTTCATCACCAGTTGTAGTGGAGCAGAACGATACTGGACTGGATAGAACTTCACTTAAGCGATTTGCCACAGGTTCAAGCGAATACTTGGCTACTGGTGCTCCATCAGGTCTACCAAGGTGACTAATGACAATCACCTTAGCGCCACGCTCAAGGAGGTAGTTCAAAGTAGGAACTGATGCCAGAATCCTGCCGTCATCAGTAATGGTTGAACCATCAAGAGGAACGTTCAAGTCGCAGCGAACGATTACCCGCTTGGAACTTAGATCAGGTAGGTCAGCTAAAGTGCGCATCTATTGGTTTAGAGTTTCGCAGCAACAAGTTCAGTTAGCTCAACCAAACGGTTTGAGTAACCCCACTCGTTGTCATACCAAGAAGAAAGCTTCACTGTTGTGCCACCAATGACGCGCACCAAGCCAGCATCAAAGATTGATGAGTGTGGGTCGGTAACGATGTCGCTTGAAACAATCTCATCTTCGGTGTACATCAGGATGCCTTTCATAGCTCCTGCTGCTGCAGCTTTGTAAGCGGCTTTAATCTCTTCAACGGTCACTTCGACTTTAGAAACCAAAGTTAGGTCTGTGATAGAACCAGTTGGAACTGGAACTCGAAGAGCAAAACCATCTAACTTGCCTTTTAGCTCTGGAAGAACTAATCCAAGTGCTTTCGCAGCACCAGTTGATGAAGGAACGATGTTGATTGCAGCAGCGCGTGCACGACGAAGATCGCTGTGTGGACCATCCTGAAGGTTCTGGTCTGCAGTGTATGCGTGCACTGTGGTCATTAGACCGTTCACGATACCGAAGGTGTCGTTGAAGACCTTAGCTAGCGGTGCTAGACAGTTAGTTGTGCAAGAGGCATTTGAGATGATGTGGTGATTAGCTGAATCGTATAGGTGCTCGTTTACACCGATAACGAATGTGCCATCTTCACCGGTTGCTGGAGCTGAAATGATTACCTTCTTTGCTCCAGCATCGATGTGCTTTTGTGCGTCCTTGGCGTCAGTGAAACGACCGGTTGACTCGATAACGATGTCAACACCAAGATCTCCCCAACCTAGGTTGGCAGGGTCACGCTCTGCTAGAACTTTGATGGTTGTTCCGCCAACGATGATGTTCTGACCTTCAACGTGAACATCCATGTTTAGACGACCGGTTACGGAGTCATATTTCAGTAGGTGAGCTAGACCCTTTGGATCGCTCAAGTCGTTAACTGCAACAATTTCTAGATCTGTTCCCTTGGCTAGCTCTGCTCTAAGGAAGTTACGTCCGATTCTTCCAAAACCATTGATTCCAACGCGTGTGGTCATTGTTTTACTCCGTTTATTCTTGGCATCAGGAAAGATGCGTTTTGAGGGGTGGTGGGGCTTCTAACCACTCAACGTCGGGTGGGATACCTACTTTTAGGGTAGCAGAAGAGTTGAGGTGTTCTGGCTAGCCTCTAGGAAGCGAGCCTGAACATCAGCCCAGTTGACTATGTTCCAGAAGGCCTTTACATACTCTGGCTTGACGTTTTGGTAGTCAAGGTAGAAAGCATGCTCCCACATATCAAGCATCAAAAGTGGAATAGAGCCAACAGATAGGTTGCCCTGGTGGTCATACAACTGCTCAATGATCAGTTTCTGGCCCAAGATGTCCCAAACCAAGATTGACCAACCAGAACCCTGGATACCTAGAGCGCTAGCTGTGAAGTGTGCTCTGAAGGCATCAAAAGAGCCAAAGTATTCGTCAATTGCAGCAGCTAGTTCCCCAGTTGGCTTGTCGCCACCTTCTGGAGACATGTTCTTCCAGAAGACTGTGTGGTTGACGTGACCGGCAAGGTTGAAAGCAAGATCCTTTTGGAACTTGTTGACCATGGTTAGGTCATTCTTTTCTCTAGCATCAGCCAGAGCGTCAAGTGCTGAGTTTGCTCCATTCACGTAGGCCAAGTGGTGCTTGTCATGGTGCAGTTCCATGATCTTGCCAGAGATGTTTGGCTCTAAAGCTCCGTAGTCGTAGCTTAGGTCTGGCAAAACGTATTTACTCATGGTGATGCTCCTTAGTTGTTAGTTTTCTTGTGAATCAAGTTCGGTGTTAGCAATTCCGCGCTCTGCTGCAACTTTATCCGCTAAAGCAAGCAATCTACGGATTCGACCAGCAATGGCGTCTTTAGTAAGCGGTGGTGTTGCCAATCTACCTAAATCATCTAGGCTCGCATCGCGATTATTTAGGCGAAGTTCACCAGCAACCTTTAGGTGCTCTGGGATATCATCACCTAGTATCTCCATGGCTCTTTTCACTCTTTGTCCCGCTGCAACAGCTGCCTGGGCAGATCTCATTAGGTTGGCATTGTCAAAGTTTGCAAGCCTGTTCTGCTTGCCTCGAACCTCACGTCTTACTCTGAGTTCCTCATACTTGAGTACTACCCCATGAGCACCAACGTGCTTCAGGATCTCCACGATGGCATCGCCTTCACGGACAACAACACGATAAACGCCTCTGGCTTCTCGGACCTTGGCAAACACATCAAGTCTTCTAGCAATACCAACCAAGGCCATGGCAGCTTCATTGCCTGGAGCTGTGATCTCTAGCGTTGCCGACCGTCCAGGGTCAGTTAGTGAACCGTGGGCAAGAATGGCTCCACGCCAAACCGCTTCAGCATCAGCCTTGCTGCCGGATACCAATGCGGCAGGTAAGCCACGAACAGGACGGTTCTTGGTATCAATCAAACCAGTTTGACGAGCAAGAATCTCAGCGTTATCTGTGACCTTGATTCTGTAGTGGGTGCTCTTTCGGATGCCTCCAGCTGCTATGACAGCAAGTTCACTGTCTACTCCATACACTTCAGTAAGACCTTTGCGAACCCTGCGGGCTAGTTGTGCGGTGTCGACTTCAACTTCAACCACAATCCTGCCGGCAACTAGATGAAGACCACCACAGAAGCGCAGAATGGTGGCGAGCTCTGCAGCTCGAACTGTGCTCTTAGATACCTCTACTCGAGCAAGCTCATCTTTAAGTTCAGCGGTTAAAGCCATTACTACTCTTTTCCTAGGTCTCTGTGCTTGATACTTACTTCAATTCCTGCGTAATCTTGTAGGCGTTTAGCGATTTCAATAGCCGTTGCAACAGATCTGTGCTTGCCACCTGTGCAACCGATTGCAAACGAAACTCTCTTGCGGTTCTCGCGAATATATCCATCTAGCACTGGCTTTAGTGCTGCTACGTAACTGTTGATAAATTCTTGAGCGCCTTGTTGTGCTAAAACGTAATCCGCTACCTGCTTATCTTGACCGTTGTAAGGTCTGAGTGCTTCGTTCCAGTATGGATTAGGAATGAAACGCATGTCCGCAATCATGTCGGCATCGCTTGGAGACCCATATTTGAAACCAAAGCTTTGAATAATCAACTTAAGTTTGCTTGATTGCTCATTGGAAAAACTCTCGGCAATCTTTGAACCAAGCTCATAAATGTTGAGATCACTGCTATCAATTACTAAATCTGCTTGCTCACGAAGTGGAAGCAAGCGAGCCCGTTCAATGGCAATTCCATCGGATATAGTTCCATCACCTTGCAGTGGATGAGGTCGACGCACCTGTTCGAATCGCTTTATCAAAGCTGAATCATTTGCTTCCAGAAATAACACCTGCACATCAATGTTCTCTGATTGCAAGGATGCGATGTGTTCGTTTAGATCTTGGAATAGCTCACCGCCACGAGCATCAATTACCACTGCAAGTCTTGGCAAAGCTCGCTCTGTGATTGAGAACAACTCGGCCATTGGCTTTAGCATCTGCGGTGGCAGGTTATCCACCACATACCAATCCATGTCTTCCAAGGCATTGGCAACAGTTGATCGTCCCGCTCCAGACATGCCAGTTACCACAAGTAACTCGTATGACTTTGAAGTGTTCAAGTCGATCCTTTCAACTGCCTAGTGCTAACTCTAACCACTTTGCGACACGCCCGAGTTCCAAAAGCCAAATTGGCATAATCTTTAGGAATCAGAAGACGACAGGGTTTCAGCTATAGAAGCGGCCAAAACAGGCCCAATTCCAGCCACTTCGGCTATTTCATCCACACTGGCAACTCTTAGCCGCTTGGCTGAACCGAACCTTCTAAGCAGGGCTGAGACCCTTTTCTCGCCTAGTCCCTCTATGGCACCCAACTCGGTCGCAATGCTGGATTTACGCTGTTTTCGCTGGGCAGTGATGGCAAAACGGTGAGCTTCATCTCTGATTCTTTGCAGTAAAAAGAGCGATTCTGAACCTCTAGGCAAGATCACCGGGAAAGGGTTATTTGGTAGCCAAATCTCCTCAAGCCTCTTAGCCAAACCAATAACAGCTAGATCTTCGATGCCACTATCAGCTAATGCTCGGGCAGCTGCATTGACCTGAGGTTGACCCCCATCAACTACCAATAGACTTGGCCGATAACTGAACTTGTTTTCATTGTCTTCAACACCTGCGACCAGATACTTTAATCTTCTAGAGAGCGTTTGGTATAGAGAATCAGTGTCATCGCTGGAAGACTCGATGTTGAACTTGCGATAAAGGTTCTTTTTAGGCAGACCATCTTCGAACACCACCATTGATGAAACAATGCCGGTGCCACCTAGGTGCGAAACATCGAAACATTCGATTCGAAGTGGTGCAGTTTTGAGATTGAGAGCCTTCTGCAATTCTGTAAGGGCTTCTGTCCTGGCACTAAAGTCTGCCGTTCTACGCATTTTGTATAGACCCAGTGCATGCTTGGCGTTGGTATGAGCCGTTTCTGCAAGAGCACGCTTATCCCCTCGCTGTGGAATGCGCAGATCAACTTTTGAACCTCGTATCTCTGAGAGCCATTGACCTAAGGCATCTGAGTCTGCAGGAAGTAAAGGGACCAAGACTTCACGAGGAACATCAGATGCGAAAGTTGCATCCTTGCCATAGACATTCTGAAGTAAATACTCAACAAGTTCGGATTGATCTCTTTCCAGTTCCTTATCAACTACCCAACCCATTACACCGCGGATACGCCCACCACGAACTCTAAACAAACTAACTGCTGCAGCAAGCTCATCATCAGCAATTCCAAAAAGGTCAGCGTCTGTTTGGTCGGTGAACACAACAGTGCTCTTCTCTAAAACAGTTTCTAAAGCGTAAATGTTGTCACGCAGCTTCGCGGCTAACTCGAAGTTGCTCTCATCAGATGCTTTCAGCATTCTGCTTCTAAGAGATTCAACATGTGTCTCATCGCCGCTTTGCAGGAAATCTGTGAAACCTTTAGCCAGTTCTTTGTGTTTATCTGGAGTCACTCGAGAGACACAAGGAGCTGAACACTTACCAATATCTGCCAGTAGACAAGGCCGGTTGGTTGATTTAGCAGTATTGAATACACCTGATGAACAAGACCTAATTGGATAAACCTTTAACAAACTGTCTAAGGTGTCTCTAATTGCCCATGCTTGTGTGTAAGGGCCGAAGTATTTTGCTCCCTTGATTTCTCTGTTTCTAGTGATGAAAACTCTAGGTGTCTTATCAGCCATAGTGATCGCTAGGTAGGGGTAGGACTTATCGTCTTTGAACCTAACGTTGAAAGGTGGATTGAATTCCTTAATCCAAGTGAATTCAAGTTGCAGAGCCTCGAACTCCGTTTTGACTATCGTCCAGTTGACATCTCTTGCTGAAGTGACCATTCTTCTGGTCTTTTCTTGCAAGGTGTTTATGGGAGCAAAGTATGAGGTAAGTCTTGCTCTTAGATTCTTAGCTTTGCCAACGTAGAGCACTCGACCATTCTCATCAAGGAAACGATAGACACCGGGGTTAGTAGGTATCTCAGAGCTCTTTGGCCTAAAGCTGAGGTCGTTAGCCATTTTTAGCTAAGTATTTCCTTGAGGAATTTACCGGTGTGTGACTTCGTAGATTTAGCTATTTGCTCTGGTGTTCCAACAGCAACTACTTCGCCACCCTTGGAACCACCTTCAGGACCGATGTCAACGACCCAGTCGGAGCTCTTGATCACATCGAGGTTGTGTTCAATCACGATTACGGTGTTTCCTTTGTCAACTAAACCATTGAGAACTAAAAGTAACTTACGAACATCCTCGAAGTGCAGTCCTGTTGTGGGCTCGTCCAAGACGTAGATGCTGCGACCATAAGATCGCTTTTGAAGCTCTGTCGCTAACTTGACTCTCTGAGCTTCACCACCGGAGAGTGTTGTAGCACTCTGACCCAAACGCACATAACCCAAACCAACATCAACCAAAGTGTCCAGGTATCTTGCGATTGAAGTTATTGCTGCAAAGAATTCTGCTCCTTCAGCAATCGGCATCTCTAAAACTTCGGCGATTGATTTGCCCTTGTATTTGACCTGAAGAGTTTCTCTGTTATATCTAGCACCGTGGCACACTTCACAGGAAACGTAAACGTCAGGTAAGAAGTTCATTTCAATCTTTAGGGTGCCATCACCGCTACAAGCTTCACAGCGACCGCCTTTAACGTTGAATGAGAACCTACCTTGCTGGTAACCGCGGGCCTTAGATTCTTGAGTATCTGCAAATAGTTTGCGAATTTGGTCAAAAACACCGGTATAGGTTGCCGGGTTAGACCTAGGAGTTCTACCAATAGGGTTCTGGTCGACATGAACTACCTTGTCCAACTGATCTAAACCTTCGACTCTGGTGTGTTTACCAGCTACTCCCTTAGCCCCATTGAGTTTGTTAGCGAGAACCTCATAGAGCACATCATTGACCAGCGAAGACTTTCCAGAACCACTGACCCCTGTAACAGCGGTGAATGTACCTAGCGGGAAGGTAACGTCGATGTTCTTTAGATTGTTTTCTCTGGCTCCAACAACTTTGATCTGTCTACTTGAATCGATTGGTCTGCGCTTTTTAGGAGTTTCGATAGATTCTCTACCACTTAGGAATGCGCCAGTGATCGACTCTTTGTTGGTAAGAATTGCTTTATAACTGCCGCTGTGAACCACCTCACCACCGTGAACACCAGCTCCTGGACCTATGTCCACTAACCAGTCAGCAGCCTTGATGGTGTCTTCATCGTGCTCAACAACAATCAGAGTGTTGCCTAAATTCTTTAACTTGATAAGTGTTTCAATTAGACGCATGTTATCGCGCTGATGAAGACCAATACTTGGCTCGTCAAGAACATATAGGACACCGGTAAGTCCAGCTCCGATTTGGGTAGCTAAACGAATGCGCTGTGCCTCACCTCCTGAAAGAGTTGCTGCTGCTCTTTCCAAAGAGAGGTAATCAAGACCAACGGCAATTAGGAAATCAAGTCTTGATCTAATTTCCCTGAGTACTTGAGCAGCAATCTTCTCATCGCGTTTGTCGAGCTTTAGTTTGTCGAAGAATGCGTAAGACTCTCCCAGGCTCATAAAACAGACATCTGCAATAGAACTGTTGCCGACTTTAACAGCTAGCACTTCAGGTCTAAGTCGTGCACCATTGCAGTCAGGGCAAGGAGTCTCTCTAAGATACTCAGACCATTTACCTCTGGCCCAATCGTTATCAGCTTCTAAGTATTTACGTTCAATGTAATTGATAGCGCCTTCAAAGCCAGTAGTGTATTTGAGTTCACGACCGTACTTGTTCTTCCATTTCATCTGCACTTCGAAGTTATTGCCGTACAACACTGCATCTTGAATCTCGTCAGGCAGTTCGTTCCAGGCTGTATCAAGTGAGAAGTCGAGGTCTTTGGCAAGTCCGGTTAGTAGGCGTGTGTAGTAAGAGAACAAGCCTTTGCCCTGAGTTGACCAAGGTCGAATAACTCCACCATTGATTGACTCTCCCACATCTCCAATGATCAATTCTCTATCGACGGCCATCTTTACACCTAGTCCAGAACATGCAGGACATGCACCGAATGGAGCGTTGAAAGAAAAGGTTCTAGGTTCAATTTCAGTTAAAGCTAGAGTGTGCTCATTAGGGCAAGACATCTTTTCGCTGAAGTTGCGATACTTGCCATCACCTTTGATATCGACAAAGTCGATGGTTAGTCTGCCACCGGCTACCTTCAATGCCGTTTCGACAGAATCCGTCAATCTTTGGGTTATGTCATCTTTGGCGACCAAGCGGTCAATGACAACTGAGATGTCGTGTTTATAGGTTTTACGAAGAGGTTTTGCGTCGGTAAGTTGGACTACCTCACCATCAACTACAGCTCTGGCAAATCCTTGACTAATTAGTTCTCTAAACAGGTCAGAGAACTCGCCCTTCTTTTGATCAACGACCTGTGCAAGTATCTGATACTTAGTTCCAGTCTTAATCTGCATTATCTGATCAACAATTTGCTGGGCAGTTTGCTTGGTAATCTTCTCGCCACACTCGGCACAGTGTGGAATTCCAATACGTGCCCACAGCAATCTCAGATAGTCATGAATCTCTGTGATTGTGCCAACAGTAGATCTTGGGTTTCGGTTGGTTGACTTCTGGTCAATAGAAACAGCAGGACTTAAGCCTTCGATGAAATCAACATCCGGTCTATCTACTTGCCCCAAGAATTGGCGAGCATAAGCGCTCAGTGATTCAACATATCTACGTTGTCCTTCGGCAAAGATGGTGTCGAAAGCTAGAGAAGATTTGCCAGAACCGCTAAGACCGGTGAAGACCACCATAGCGTTCTTAGGTATCTCAAGATTCAAGTTCTTGAGGTTATGAACTCGAGCTCCCTTGATGACAAGCTTGTCTTTAGTGGGGATGGCTATGTGCGGCATTCATACAGTTTAACCCCACCGATGAAGCTAAACCTTGTCTATCTGGCGCAAGGTGTACTTGAGTTCACTAATCTCATCCCGAAGCCTGGCTGCCAACTCAAACTTGAGCTCAGCGGCAGCAGATTTCATCTGCTCATCGAGGTCAACTACCAGATCCAAGAGTTCGTCGTAACTAGCGTTCTGGTTAGGTCGAGCTTTTAGTGGGCTAATCGATTTGTTGCCTGAGCGCTTGTTTTTTGCGTTTTCGAGGAGTTCGGCAGTGTCCTGCTCTTCACGAAGGATGCTATCTGTAATGTCAGCAATCTTCTTTCTAAGTGGTTGAGGATCAACTCCTGCGGCGAGGTTGTAGGCAACCTGCTTCTCTCGCCTGCGGTTAGTCTCATCAATTGCACGAGCCATCGAGTCAGTTATCCGATCAGCGTACATGTGTACCTCACCGCTGACGTTACGTGCCGCTCTACCTATTGTCTGAATCAGAGAAGTAGTTGAACGCAAGAATCCTTCCTTGTCAGCATCCAAGATGCTGACAAGGGATACTTCAGGTAGGTCAAGACCTTCTCTTAGCAAGTTGATACCCACTAGAACGTCATAAACTCCGCTACGCAGCTCTCTAAGCAATTCAACTCTTCGAAGAGTGTCAACATCGCTGTGCAGGTATCTAACTCGAACACCTGCTTCAGTCAGGAACTCAGTAAGTTCTTCAGACATCTTCTTAGTCAGTGTTGTGACCAGAACTCTCTCGTCCTTAGCTGCGCGTACTCTTATCTCCTCTAGAAGATCATCGATCTGTCCTTTAGATGGTTTGATAACAATCTGTGGATCTACAAGCCCTGTTGGTCTAATAATCTGTTCAACTGCTCCGTCTGCTACACCTAGCTCATACTTACCTGGTGTTGCCGATAGATAAACAGTTTGTCCCACCCTCTCTAAGAACTCAGGCCACTTCAGTGGTCGGTTATCCATAGCCGAAGGCAATCTAAAACCATGCTCAACCAGAGTTCTTTTACGAGATGAATCCCCCTCATACATGGCTCCAATTTGTGGAACTGTTACGTGAGATTCATCGATGACAGTCAGGAAGTCCTCTGGAAAGTAGTCCAAGAGACATGAAGGAGATGAACCTGGTTCTCTACCATCTAGATGACGTGAGTAGTTTTCGATACCGCTACAAAAACCAAGTTCTCGAATCATTTCTAAATCAAAGGTAGTTCTCATCTTTATTCGCTGGGCTTCCAGCAACTTACCTTGGATTTCAAATTCCTTTACTCTTGCAGCCATCTCCTCTTCGATGGCTTCCAAGGCAGGTCCCATTCGCTCCGCAGAGGTTACGTAGTAGCTCGCAGGATAGACAGAGATGGTATCCATTGCTCGAACTATCTCTCCGGTTAGTGGATGTAACTGATAGATGTTTTCAATCTCATCGCCAAATAGTTCTAAGCGAATAGCTAGCTCATCATAGACAGGAATAATTTCTATGGTGTCGCCCTTGACCCTAAAGTTTCCTCGCGAAAAGTCGTAGTCGTTTCTTTGATATTGCATGGACACAAACTCACGGATAAGTTCATCTCGATCAATTGTTTGTCCCCTGTGCAGTGGAATTGCCATGTCAAGATACTCGCTTGGAGCACCAAGACCATAGATACAAGAAACTGTTGATACAACAACTACATCTCTTCTAGATAAAAGGCTCATAGTTGCTGAGTAGCGGAGCCTCTCAACTTCCTCGTTGATTGAAGAGTCCTTCTCAATGAAAGTATCGGTCTGAGGAACATATGCTTCAGGTTGGTAGTAGTCGTAGTAGCTAACAAAATACTCAACAGCATTGTTAGGCAGTAGCTCTCTGAATTCGTTAACTAACTGCGCAGCCAGAGTCTTATTGTGAGCTAAGACCAGAGTTGGCCGTTGAAGTTTTTCAATTAGCCAGGCTGTGGTTGCTGACTTACCTGTACCAGTAGCACCTAGAAGGACAACGTCCTTTTCACCATTGTTGATTCGCTCGGTAAGTTCAGCGATGGCTGTTGGTTGATCTCCAGATGGCGTGTAGTCACTTATGACTTCAAAAGGAGCGAAGGTTCTAGTTGGTTCTTTCACTTGAGCCCTTGCTCATTCATGACTTTAAACTTTTCAAACAACTTAGTTGCATCTGAACTCAGGGCGGCTAGTGACTGATTCGAGTTCAAGATGTAATCAGCTCTCGCTGCCCGCTCGATAGCGCTAGCCTGAGCCTTTATTCGAGATAGTGCCTGTTCTAAGGTCATTCCTCTGGAACCCACTAAACGTTGAGCTCGCTCAGTTTCAGGGGCTTCCACACTAACTACTACATCAAAGGGAAGTTCGACATTTGCCTCAACCAATAACGGGACTGTGTAAATCACAATCGAATCAGCTGGCAATGACCTAAGCATTTCTTGAGCTCTAGCCCTAACCAGAGGGTGAACGATGCCCTCGAGCTTTTTTCTTTTGGCAACATTATTGAAAACTATCTCGCCTAACGCTTTTCTATCTAGATCGCCTGTGGCAGTAAAAACTCCTGAGCCAAAAACCTGTCTAATCTTTTCGATACCGACAGTGCCAGGCTGAACAACTTCCCTAGCCAATAGATCAGCGTCTATCTCAATAGCCCCTAGAGCGACCCAAATGCCAGCAACGGTACTTTTACCCGCTGCGATTCCTCCGGTAAGGCCTATCAAGAACATCTTCTAAGCCTAACCCCAAGACAAATAAAAGACGGGC
>JAPLAJ010000108.1 GCA_026393335.1 Rhodoluna sp.
GTTGCAGGTCGCGTAGTTATCGAAAACGGTAAAGAAGATGTTGCAATCATGATGGTTGAAGCTGAAGCAACTGAAGGTTCATGGAACCTAATCAAGAACGAAGGAGCAACTGCTCCTAGTGAAGAGATTGTTGCTCAAGGTCTAGAAGCATCTAAGCCTTTCATCGCTCAGCTGGTTAAGGCTCAGCAGAAGCTAGCTGCAGAAGCAGCTAAGCCAACAGCTGACTACCCATTGTTTGCGCCATACACTGATGAAGTTTTCTCAGCAGTTGCTAAGTTGGCTGAAGCAGAACTATGTCGCATCTACCAGATCGCTGACAAGACAACTCGTCAGAACGAAGACGATGCTCTAAAGGCATCTGTTAAGGAAAAGCTTGCTGAGTCTCTAGATGATGCACAGCTTGCTCAGGTTTCTGCTGCATACAAGTCAGTAACCATCGTACCCGTGTTCTAAAAGAAGGAATTCGTATCGATGGCCGTGGTCTTCGTAACATTCGTGTTATCGACTGCGAGACAGATGTTATTCCTCGCGTTCACGGTTCAGCTATCTTCCAGCGTGGTGAGACTCAGATCTTGGGTATTACTACCTTGAACATGTTGAAGATGGAACAGCAGATTGACTCACTCTCACCTGTAACCTCTAAGCGCTACATGCACAACTACAACTTCCCACCTTATTCAACAGGTGAAGTTGGTCGTGTTGGCACACCTAAGCGTCGTGAAATTGGTCACGGAGCTCTAGCTGAGCGTGCATTGGTTCCAGTTCTTCCTTCACGTGAAGAATTCCCATATGCAATCCGTCAGGTATCTGAAGCTCTTGGCTCTAACGGTTCAACATCAATGGGTTCTGTTTGTGCATCGACACTTTCACTATTCAACGCTGGTGTTCCACTACGTGCTGCTGTTGCTGGTATTGCAATGGGTCTTATTTCAGACACCGTTGATGGCAAGACTCAGTACGCTGCTTTGACAGACATCCTTGGTGCAGAAGACGCATTGGGAGACATGGACTTCAAGGTTGCAGGAACATCAGAGTTTGTTACAGCTATTCAGCTGGACACCAAGCTTGATGGTATCCCTACCGACGTATTGATTGGTGCTCTTAGCCAGGCTAAGGAAGCTCGCTTGAGCATTCTTGACCTAATGAAGGCAGCTATCAACGAGCCAGATGAAATGTCAGTAAACGCTCCACGCATCATCGCGGTGAAGATCCCTGTTGACAAGATCGGTGAAGTCATTGGCCCTAAGGGCAAGATGATCAACCAGATCCAAGAAGACACCGGTGCAGACATCTCGATTGAAGATGATGGAACTGTTTACATTGGTGCTACCGATGGAACATCAGCTGAAGCTGCTCGTGCGATGGTTAACGCAATTGCTAACCCACACGTACCAGAAATCGGCGAGCGCTTCCTAGGAACAGTTGTGAAGCTTGCTACCTTCGGTGCATTCATCTCACTTACCCCTGGTAAAGACGGATTGCTTCACATCTCTGAACTGCGCAAGCTAGCTGGCAAGCGTGTTGAGAACGTTGAAGATGTTCTATCTGTTGGTCAGAAGATTCAGGTTGAACTAACCAAGATTGATGACAGAGGAAAGCTATCGCTTTCACCTGTTGTTGAGGGTGAAGTTGCTGCATCTGACGAAGACGAAGAGTAAAGAAAAGTTAGTTCGAGATGAGTGTTACCCAATTTATTCTCGACCAACCCGAAACTGAGTTCACCGCTTCGGGAGGCAGTACGGTTCGCCGTACTGTTCTTCCGAGCGGTGTTCGCGTTTTAACCGAGGTTGTACCTGCTGCTCAGTCAGCATCGGTAGCTTTCTCTGTTGCGGTTGGTTCAAGAGATGAGGTTGATGGGCATCACGGCTCGACACACTTCCTAGAACACCTATTATTCAAGGGCACTAAGACTAGAACAGCGCTAGATATCGCTGTGGCTTTTGATTCTGTCGGTGGAGCATCTAATGCTTCAACTGGTAAAGAACACACTTCCTATTACGCAAGAGTTCAAGACAGAGCTATTCCGGTTGCTGTTCAGGTAATTGCAGATATGCTCACATCCTCTGTGATTGACCCAGTTGAGTTTGAAAATGAACGCACTGTGATTCTTGAAGAACTAGCTATGAATGATGATGATCCACAGGATGTAGCTCACGAAGAGTTCTTTGAAGCAGTTCTTGGGGGACACCCTCTAGGGCGACCAATCGGTGGAACGCCAGAGACAATAAAAGCTGTTTCTCGAGATGCAGTTTGGGATCACTACCAAAGAAACTATCGTCCACAAGATCTAGTAATCGCTGCAGCTGGTGGAGTCGATCACGATGCACTTCTTGAACTTGTCAGAGAGAACCTTGAGAGTGCTGGTTGGGATTTGAACCTGACTGCCACACCTCGTCCTTGGCGCGAGCAGAGTGCTAAACAACTTGAGGTTGAACCTACGGTCAAGGTAATCAACCGACCTATTGCACAGGCAAACATTGTTTTGGGTGGGCAGGGACTTGTTGCAGGCGATGAGCGTCGCTATGCAATGGCAATTCTAAATACTGTTTTAGGTGGTGGAATGTCCTCTAGGTTATTCCAAGAGATTCGTGAAAAGCGTGGACTTGCGTATTCTGTTTACTCCTTCAACCAGGGTTACAGCGATGCAGCGGCATTTGGTTTGTATGCAGGTTGTTCACCACAGAAGGCAAAAGAAGTTATCAAGCTGATGTTGGCTGAACTAGAGAAGGTTGCTGCAGAGGGAATAACCGATGCTGAATTGGCTTTAGCCAAGGGAAACATCTCTGGTGGGCTTGCTTTGAAGTTTGAGAGCACTCAGGCTCGCATGTCTAGGCTATCTGGAGCAGAACTAACTGATGGTGAGTTCATCGATTTGGATGAATCGCTAAATAGGTATGACGCAGTTAGCTTGGCGGATGTTCAAGTAGTTGCCAAGCTTATGAGTGAATCTAAAAAGTCATTTGTCGCCGTGGGAGATCTCAAGGCTGAGCTCTTCGATGAGTTTGTCTAGATAGTTGATAGGTTATTTTTCATGACAATCAAAGTTGCAGTAGTAGGTGCCACTGGCCGAATGGGCAAGTTAGCCCTAGACATCATCCATGGTGCCCAAGATCTCTCTTTGCATGCAGCTCTAGATTCCAAGAGTGAACTAAGTCAAGCCCTTGGTGCTGATGTAATCTTTGAAGCCACCAACCTAGAGGTAAGTAAGTCGGTTGTTGATTTTGCTATCGCTAATAATCAGAAGGTTCTAGTTGCAACTAGTGGTTGGACTCAGGCTGCTCTTTCTGCCATTGAATCTAGTGTCGGCAGTGGTGCTGTAGTTGTAGTGCCAAACTTTTCTATCGGCTCAACCTTGGCATCCAAGTTTGCAGCAGAAGCTGCTAAATACTTCGATTCGATTGAGATTATTGAAACCCATCATGCCGGCAAGCTAGATTCACCTTCGGGCACAGCTATTCGCACTGCTGAACTAATTCACTCAAGTAGGGAAGAAGCAGGTCGCACTCAACCTCTTATTCCAGGCGTTGGTCAAAGCGCTAGGGGTGAAGTTGTTTCAGGAGTTCCTATTCATAGCTTGAGAATCAATGGAGTTTCGGCCAAGCAAGAAGTGAATCTTGGTGGTACAGATGAGCTACTAACTATCTCTCATACCGCTGGATCAGTAAATGCTTACGCCCTTGGAATCTTAGAATCAATTAGATTTACAGCAAATGCAACTGGCCTCACCATAGGACTTAATAAAGTCCTGGGAATTTGAATATGACTGGCGCCAAACTCGGGGCTGTAGTTATGTCGGCCTTAGTTATTTTGTATATCGCACTTCTAGGGCAGCAAGGTTACTTATTTTTTATCCAAGATAACCTCGTTGCTAAAACCATGGGGGTTGCCATCTTGACTCTTCCCGTAGTTGGCTTTTGGGGTATCTTTCGCGAACTTAGGTTCGGACTAGCGGTTGAAAAACTAGGTACTATCTTGGAGTCTGAGAAAGGCTGGCCAAGTTTCGAGTTTTCACTGAGGCCATCGGGTCGAGCTGTGAAAGCTGAAGCGCTACTGGAGTTTGATAAGTACCGAGAAGCCGCTAATGCAGATCCTGAAAACTGGAGAAAATGGTTCGCCCTTGGGCTGATCTATGACGCCTGCGGGGATAGAAAACGCGCCAGAATGGCGATGCGTAAAGCAATAGCGACATCTCAAAGGTAAGATTTTCTCCATGTCTGAGATTATTTTTCGTAGCGATGTAACCGTTGAACTTATTCGAGCAAGTGCTGCCGATAGTGATGTGCTTTTTGCCGCTAGAGTGTCAACCCAAGGTGAACAAACCCTTGAAAGTGCAGCTGCGGCAGTAGATGCCAGCGAAGATGAGAAAAAGAGCAAAGGTCTGATCAACTACTTGATGAGAGACCGTCATGGTTCACCATTTGAGCACACTTCAGTTACTTTCTATGTGCAGGCACCAATCTTTGTTTTCCGTGAGTTCATGCGTCACCGTATTGCCTCATACAACGAAGAATCAGGTCGATACCGGGAACTGAACCCAGTTTTCTATGTTCCAGCTCCTGATCGCAACCTAATCCAAACTGGTAAGACTGGACACTACGAATTCCACCCAGGCACAGCGGAGCAAATTGCTCTAGTTGAGCAGGAGTCTAGAAACATCTCAACAGTTGCCTATGAGTCTTATAAGCGCATGCTTGAGGCAGGTATTGCTAGGGAAGTGGCCCGTATCGTATTGCCACTAAATATCTACTCTTCGATGTATGTGACCATGAATGCTCGAGCATTGATGAACTTCCTAAGCCTTAGAACTAAGCGTGAGGGCACCCATTTCCCTTCTTATCCTCAGCGTGAAATTGAAATGTGTGCTGAGAAGATGGAAGACTTCTGGGCTGAACTGATGCCTTATACCTATGAAGCCTTTAATCAGAATGGCCGAGTCGCTCCTTAGTTTTGGTTCGATTCGCTAACTTTCGCCCACTAATCTTTATCTATGTCGGAAAAAGATAAAAGCCTATTTGGCCAGGTGCTAGTTGCCCTGGTAACACCAATGACCCCTGAAGGTGAAGTTGACTGGGCTGCCACAGAAAAACACATAGATTATGTGATCTCTAATGGAGCAGACGGAGTGGTTGTAACAGGAACAACAGGTGAGACCAGCACCCTAACCGACGCTGAAAAAGTTCAGCTGGTCAAAGTTGGCAAGAGTGTCTCTGCCGGACGAGCAAAAATCATCACCGGTGGTGGTGCAAACGAAACTGCTCACGCCATACAGCTATACAAAGCCAGTGAAGTGGCAGGAGCAGACGGTGTCATGATTGTCACCCCTTATTACAACAAGCCAACTCAAGCTGGTGTGCTAACCCACTTCAGAATGATTGCTGATGCAACTGATCTTCCGGTAATTCTTTATGACATCCCTGGTAGAACAGGTATCCCAATTCAGTTTGAAACAATTCTTCGTGCAGCTAAGCACCCAAACATTGTTGCTATCAAAGATGCCAAGGGTGATTTTGCTCAGGTTTCTAGAGTGCTCAACGAAACTGATCTAATTTATTTCTCAGGTGATGACAGCAACGTCTTGCCACATATTTCTCTGGGTGCAACAGGTCTAATCGGTGTTACTGCCAACATTGCTCCAAAGGCATACCGAGATTTAGTTGATGCTACAAATAGAAATGATTTCAACGCAGCACTAGATGTCCACATGACACTTGAGCCACTAGTTAGAGCAACAATGACTCACGTACCAGGAACTGTCGCTGCAAAATACATTCTTGATGGACTAGGGCTTATTTCAAGTCCTCGTGTTCGTCTGCCTCTTGTTGGTCCTGAAGAATCTGAAGCTGCAAAGATTGAAGCGGACATTGACAAAGTCGGTAAAGTCTCAGGTTTGGACTTTACAAACTTCCGCCCTGATCGCAATGCAGCAGCAGGTGGTGCTTTGCCTAAGGTTGCAGGCACGACCAGATAGGTTCGTAAATGTTTGAATTACTTCCTGCTCCACCAAAGCTAAAGCCAGGCAGTCTAAGAATCATTCCTTTGGGTGGTTTAGGTGAAATTGGCAGAAACATGGCTGTCTTCGAAATCGACGGCAAGATACTTATCGTTGATTGTGGTGTTCTATTCCCTGAAGAACATCAGCCAGGCGTTGACCTGATCCTTCCTGACTTCAACTACCTCAACGACAGACTTGATGACATTGTTGGTGTTGTTCTAACCCACGGCCATGAAGACCACATTGGTGGGGTTCCTTACCTATTGAAGCTCAGAGAAAACATTCCGCTATACGGATCAGAGCTAACCCTTGCCTTTGTTGATGCCAAACTCAAAGAGCACCGCCTACACAGCAGTCAGTATGTGGTCAGAGAAGGTGACCGCAAGGTTATCGGCAACTTTGATTTGGAATTCATTGCTGTAAATCACTCGATTCCTGATGCTTTGGCAGTAGTTATTCGTACCAGCGCAGGAACTGTTTTACACACAGGTGACTTCAAGATGGATCAATTGCCCCTTGATAACAGACTCACTGACCTTAGAGCTTTCGCTCGCTTGGGCGAAGAAGGCTTAGATCTTTTCATGTCTGATTCCACTAACGCTGATGTGCCAGGCTTTACTCCACTAGAAAAAGACATCGGTCCAGTTATCGATGATGTCATTTCCAGAACTCCAGGCAAAGTGATTGTGGCGAGCTTCTCTTCACACGTTCACAGAGTTCAACAGGTAATCAATGCCGCAGCGGCACATAATCGAAAAGTGGCCCTTGTTGGTAGGTCAATGCTTCGCAACATGAATATCGCAGAAGATCTGGGATACCTAAGTGCACCTGATGACATCTTTATTGAATTCAAAAATGCCACTAGCGTTCCTGAAAACGAGATTGTTTATATGTGTACAGGTTCACAGGGTGAACCTATGGCTGTGCTTTCAAAGATGGCACATGGCGAGCACGAGATAACAGTTGGCGAAGGCGACACAGTAATCTTGGCTTCCTCACTTATTCCAGGTAACGAAAATGCTGTTTATCGAATCATTGATCAGTTAACTAGATTGGGTGCAAATGTTGTGCACAAGGGAAATGCCAAGGTGCACGTCTCAGGCCACGCAGCAGCTGGCGAGTTGCTCTATTGCTACAACATCTTGAAGCCGAAAAATGCTATGCCTGTGCACGGTGAATTCCGGCACCTGATTGCCAATGGCAAGTTGGCTGAACAAACCGGCATTCCTGCTGAACGAGTTCAAATAGTTGAAGACGGCTGGGTTGTTGATCTGGTCAACGGTAAAGCTGAAGTAGTTGGCGCTGTTGAGTGCGGGCTACTTTACGTTGATGGTAAGACTGTTGGAAAGATCACCGAAGATGATTTGAAAGATAGACGTATCCTCTCTCAAGAGGGCTTTATTTCAATCTTTGCCGTAATGGATAAAGACTCGGGACGAATAGTTGTTGGACCTGAGATCAGAGCCAAAGCCTATGCTGAGGATGACCATGTCTTTGATGATGTGAAACCCCTGATTGTTAAGGCATTAGCCGAAGCTGCTGCTGAAGGCGTTAGAGACACCTATGCCATGCAACAGGTGATTAGACGCACTATTGGCACTTGGGTCAACCGAAGCCATAGGCGTCGCCCAGTGATTATTCCCGTAGTTATCGAAGGTTAATAAGCCACTGGCGTAACCTTTACAGCCCTGCCTGACCTGTATTGACGGGGGTCGCTGTTATTTTTGAAGTCATGGCTACGCGCAAACCGACTAAACCACGCTCGAGAACGACCTCAGCACGCCCTAAGGCAAAGCAGAGGGCCCGCAGTTCAGAGCACAACTGGTTCGTACGCTCCCTGTTCTGGTTCTACCTAGCTGGGGCTGCAACCATCGGTTTCTTAGCCAGATCATTTAGTTCTGAGAAGGTCGCCACAGAAGACCGCCGAGATGGCCCACCCTTCCTGCTGTTTTTGCTTGGTGTAGCTGGAGCTATCGTCACTTGGTTCTTTGCTGGCGAGCCTGGTTCCATAGCCACAATTCTCAATGATTACACCGGGGGTCTGTTCTTCGGACAGCTATCTGTGGCACTGCCAGTGTTCATGATTGTTTTCTCGATGTATTTGATGAGGCACCCATCAACAGTCAAAGACAACACCAGAGTTGGTCTTGGTTGGGTAGTTCTTCTAATTAGCATCTCTGGCTTCTTTCACTTATTCCATGAAAAGACTCAGCCATCGATGGGGGTTGAAGCCCTCGCTGCCGCAGGTGGTTTGTTCGGTTGGCTGATCACTGTTGTCTTTATTGACACCATCACACCTTGGGGAGCAGGTGCGGTGGTATTTATCTTGGCACTTGGCTCACTTCTTATCATCACTGCAACAGCTCCAAACAAAATTGCAGTTCGATTGACTGAGCTTTACCATCGGCTGTTTCCTGGCGCACGAGAACCAAAGGTTCAAAAAGAGCAGGACGATATCGATGATGCATTTGATGGCACCAAGGCCCCTTGGTGGAAGAGATCCAAGGAAACAGAAAAAGAAGCTTTTGATACACCTGTGCTAGCAGGTCAAGAGACTGTGAGTTTAGACGAGCTCTTTGAAACTGAAGAAGCACCTGCTGTGACAGAACCGGTTGCTGTGGTTTTGGATAACGCAACAGAACCTATTGCAATTGTTGCTGAAAGCGTCGAAACAGGAGCTACTGAAACTATTCCAGCAATTGAAACAGTGGCAGCGCCGAAACCTAAGCGAGCATATGTCCTGCCACCAGTGACCTTGCTTGCAGCTGGCACAACGCCTAAGGCTAAAACTGCTGCCAATGACACAATTGTTGAATCACTCGATTCAGTTTTCAAAGAGTTTGGCGTAGATGCAAAAGTAAGTGGCTTTTCAAGAGGGCCAACTGTTACTCGCTACGAAGTTGAAGTAAAGCCTGGAGTTAAAGTCGAGGCGGTTACAAGGTTGGCAGGAAACATCTCTTACGCTGTTGCCAGCAACGAGGTTCGAATCTTGGCACCTATTCCTGGCAAGTCTTTGATTGGTATTGAAATTCCAAACCTAGATAGAGAAACGGTTTCCCTCGGGGATGTTCTTAGATCAACAGTTGCTCAAGCGAGCAAGCACCCTTTGACAATAGGTATTGGTAAAGATGTTGAGGGTGGTTTTGTTGTAGCCAACTTGGCAAAGATGCCGCACCTGTTGGTAGCTGGTGCTACTGGTGCTGGAAAATCATCTTTCGTAAACTCAATGATTTCTTCTATTTTGATGAGATCTAAACCAGCTGAAGTGCGTATGGTGCTAATCGACCCGAAGCGCGTTGAACTAGCTGCCTACGAAGGCGTTCCTCATTTGATCACACCAATCATTACTAACCCGAAGAAGGCTGCCGAAGCACTGCAGTGGGTAGTTAAAGAAATGGATGCCCGTTACGACGATTTAGCTTCATTCGGTTTCAAACATGTGGACGATTTCAATAGGGCTCTAGTTGCTGGCGAAGTTAAAGTTCCTGAAAACTCTGCTAGAAAACTGCAACCGTATCCTTATCTCTTGGTAGTTGTTGATGAGCTTGCAGACCTAATGATTGTTGCCCCACGTGAGGTTGAAGACTCAATTGTGAGAATTACTCAGTTGGCAAGAGCTGCAGGTATTCACTTAGTTTTGGCAACCCAGAGACCTTCTGTAGATGTTGTGACAGGTCTTATCAAAGCAAACGTGCCGAGCCGTCTTGCCTTCTCTGTTTCTTCGCTAACTGACTCAAGAGTTATTTTGGATCAACCAGGTGCAGAAAAACTTATTGGACAGGGTGATGCTCTGTTCTCACCAATGGGCACCAATAAACCTATGCGTGTTCAGGGTGCTTGGGTTGGTGAAAGTGAGCTTGGCGCAATTGTTTCGCACGTGAAGCAACAGATGCAGCCGGAGTATCGTGCAGATGTCAGTGAAGTTGCAACCAGAAACGTGGTTGATGCTGATATTGGTGACGATTTAGATGTTTTACTGCAAGCAGCAGAGTTAATCATTTCCTCGCAATTTGGTTCTACCTCCATGTTGCAAAGAAAACTTAGAGTTGGTTTTGCTAAGGCTGGACGATTGATGGATCTACTCGAATCTAGAAACATCGTTGGTCCAAGTGAAGGGTCTAAAGCTCGAGACGTTATGGTCAGGCCTGAAGAGTTGCCAACAATCCTTGCTCAGTTGCGAGGTGAAAGTGGTGCTAAAGCTACAGCTGCCATGATTCAGGCAGCAGATGCCATTGATCAAAGCGCCATGGGAGCAGGAGAGTTTTCGGACTTCGTTCCTAAAGCCACCGATGATGATGAAGACGATGGCGATGCTTGGCAACTTACGGGCAGACAGTAAGAGTAGGGTTTTATAGTGCTAAACGCAGCTAACTCTGTGACCATAGGTCGCATACTGATAACCCCTGTTTTCTTATGGTTCCTCTTCACGATGTATGACGCGGGAGAGTCAATCAACTGGGTATTGCTGCTTGCATTTGTTTTGATTGCTGCAACTGACGGCATTGATGGAGCGATAGCTAGAAAACAGAACACTGTTACAAAGCTTGGAAAACTTCTTGATCCGATTGCTGACAAAGTTCTCATCGGTGGATCCCTAGTTGTGCTTTCGATGTTAAACGTGATGCTATGGTGGGCCACCATTGCAATTTTGGTTAGAGAAATAGGAATGACTGTTTACCGACTTGTGGTTGTAAAGAACAAAGTCATTGCTGCCTCTAGCAGCGGTAAGTCAAAGACCATAATGCAGTCAATTGCGGTGGGCTACTTTATTTCTCCGCTAAATGAACTCTGGTTCAATCCCGCCTTCGATCTTGGCTATGGCTTAATTTACGGTGCTGTTTTTCTTACCTGGTGGTCTGCTATCCAATATTTCAGAGAGTCTCGCTAATGTCAGCTAAAGAGGTCCTAGAACTTCTTGAACAGAAGAACTTGAAGCTTGCTATTGCCGAGTCTCTAACTGGCGGACTTCTTTGCAGCGAACTAGTTTCTGTTGCTGGTGCTTCAAATGTTGTTTTGGGTTCTGTGGTTGCCTATCAAAGTGGACTCAAGTCTTCAGCGCTTGGAGTGAATTCAGATTTATTGTCTTCCCAAGGAGCAGTTGATCCTGAGGTAGCAGTTCAAATGGCTGAGGGTATTAGGTCTAGATTCTCACTTCAGCTTTTGTTACCGACAGACACAGTTCTCGGAGTTTCCACAACTGGGGTTGCTGGTCCTTTAGAGCAAGATGGCAAACCGGTTGGAACTGTGTTTATTGCAGTTGCTGGGGCTAAGGGAGTCAAGGTTTGGGAAGAGCATTTTTCGGGGGACAGGGCCGCAATTAGATACAGTACAGTTCAAGCCGCTTTTTCACATATTCGGGAATACTTCGCCAAGTAGCGGCGTTTACTCTAGTGTGAAGGAGCTTGTCTGTTAGACAAATTCCAAGGTAACATTCAGCAATATTGGGGCTAAATGTCGTTGACAACAGGTAAGTTATCTTTACAGCAACACCAAGGTTCCAAGCTTTAGCTAAACTGGCTATCGCAGCTCATTGAGAGGAGATCCAAATGGCTCTAGTTCGTCAAGAAATCGGGGATGTTCTCCGCGACCTTCGCCAGCAAAAGGGTCACACCCTACGCCAGGTGGCCAGCCGTGCCGCAGTGGCTCTGGGATACCTGAGCGAAATTGAAAGAGGACAAAAAGAGGCCTCTTCTGAGATTTTGGCATCTGTGGCTTATGCCCTAGATGTGCCTATTTCCCAGATCATGCACCTTGTTGCGGAGAGATTTGAGGCTGTTGAGACAGTTGTAATCCCAGACACAGTGCCAACCGAGTTTGTAACCAGCTTCGATTCTGCAAGTATGGCTAATTCTCGATAATCTTCGTTGAAGAACAGCCCCCAAGCTAAAGCTTGGGGGCTGTTCTTTTTTCAGGGCATAGGCATTTCTGCCAGTAAATGGCTAGAACTCGGGTTATCTTCTAATCGTGCGACTCAGTGACTTCCATACCCTTATGGCCGATGAATTCGGGCCTGAGTATGCTGCTGTGCTCCTAACTGACCTAGCTCTCACGGAACTGGGCGATCTGACGGGTCAGAAGGCCCTAGCGGCAGGGATTGAACCAAAAGAGATCTGGCAGGCCATTTGCAAGGCTCAGAATGTCCCGGTTGAGCGCTGGCACGGTTTGAACAAAAAGCCGAAAAATAGACACGCCGAGTGATATTTTGTTCGTAATTATGTTCGAATATTGCTAGGCTATTCACAGCTGCAAACCAGTAGAAGTTATCAACAGTTGAGATGGACACCGGTCACAAAGCAGGTTTTCTTCGTAGTGTCATGACAGCATAAAACTAGTCGCCAAGGCGGCAGAAAAGGAAAAGAAAATGCCATCAGCATCAGATCGCGACAAAGCCCTAGACACTGCGCTAGCGCAAATTGACAAACAGTTCGGAAAAGGCTCGGTCATGCGCCTAGGTTCCGACGAAAGAGCACCTATTGAAGTAATCCCTACCGGCTCGATTGCCTTGGATGTGGCGTTGGGTATCGGAGGATTGCCTAAGGGCCGAATCGTAGAAGTTTATGGACCAGAATCTTCTGGTAAAACCACAGTTGCCCTGCACGCAATTGCTAACTGCCAGCGAGCTGGTGGAGTTGCAGTATTCATCGACGCAGAGCACGCGCTAGACCCAGAATATGCAAAAGCACTAGGCGTTGACATCGATGCACTGCTAGTCAGCCAACCTGACACTGGTGAACAAGCACTTGAGATTGCCGACACATTAATTCGTTCGGGTTCGATCGACATCATCGTTATCGACTCCGTGGCAGCACTTGTTCCTAGAGCAGAAATTGAAGGCGAAATGGGAGACTCACACATGGGTCTTCAAGCTCGTCTAATGTCACAAGCACTTCGCAAGCTAACCGGAGTTTTGAGCAACACTAAAACCACTGCGATTTTCATCAACCAGCTGCGCGAAAAGATTGGTGTATTTTTCGGATCACCTGAAACAACCGCTGGTGGTAAAGCGCTAAAGTTTTACGCTTCAGTTCGTCTAGATGTCCGCCGCATTGAGACCCTTAAGGATGGTCAAGAGGCTGTTGGTAACAGAACTCGAGTAAAGGTCGTCAAGAACAAGATGGCACCTCCTTTCAAGCAAGCAGAGTTTGACATTATTTACGGTGTTGGAATTTCACGTGAAGGAAGCCTTCTAGATGTCGGTGTTGAGCAGGAGATCTGTAAGAAGTCAGGTTCTTGGTATACCTACGAAGGCGAACAGCTAGGTCAGGGTAAAGAGAATTCAAGGAACTTCCTCATTGAAAACCCAGAGATCGCAAACGAGATTGAGCAGAAGATCAAGACCAAGCTTGGCATCGGTGTACCTCGTGCTGTGGCTGATCTTCCAGAAGAAGTTGAAGTTACAGAGCTAAAGGCAGTGAACAAGTAACTTTGGACATTGACGCTTATCTCAAGGACTTAGATTCTGATCGAGCTGATAGCAAATACTCTCTGAAGTCTGTCGACTCTATTGAAGAAGATGTTCGCCAGGCTTTATTGAAGTTAATTGAACGCAGTGGCAAATCTTCAGGTCAGCTAAGAACTGCCCTGATTGAAAAAGAATTCCCTGTTCAACTGATTGATCAGATGATTGAAAGATTCATCGAAGTTGGCCTTATTGATGATTTTGCTCTTGCCAAAAGTTTCACTGAAATGGCAGTTTCTCGCAAAGCAAAGGCAAAGTCGGTTATCGCCAGAGAGCTAAGGGCCAAGTACTTCCCTCAGGACGCCATCGATGCAGCTCTTGCTGAGATTGATTCAGACTCTGAGCTGGAAGCCGCCAAGAACCTCGCTGAGACTAGATATAGGCAATTACTCAAACTAGAACCCGAGGTTAGAACACGCAGGCTTTCAAGTTTTCTGATGAGAAAAGGCTATTCAAGCAGTGTGGTTTGGGCAGCAGTTCGTCATGCATCTGGAGAAGTGGCTCGATAAAGCCATTGCTTGGCTAAAATTGGGGAGATGGATACCAAAACACGCAGTTACGAGGTGAAGACCTTCGGCTGTCAGATGAACGTCCACGACAGCGAGCGCTTGTCGGGTCTTCTTGAGGACGCTGGCTATGTCCAAGCTGCTGCTGGTGAATTGGCTGATGTGTTGGTGTTCAATACTTGTGCAGTTCGGGAGAACGCAGATAACAAGCTCTACGGGAACCTAGGTCAGCTTTATGAGCGCAAGCTCGAGAACCCTGATTTCCAGATCGCAGTCGGGGGCTGCCTAGCCCAAAAAGATAAAGATGTGATTGTTAAAAAGGCACCTTGGGTAGATGTTGTTTTTGGAACACACAACATTGGATCTCTGCCAGCTCTTCTAGATAGAGCTAGACATAATGAAGAAGCTCAAATTGAGATTCTTGACGCATTAGAAACTTTTCCAAGTGACCTGCCAACTAAGAGAGATTCAACCTACGCGGCGTGGGTCTCCATCAGTGTTGGCTGCAATAACACCTGCACATTCTGTATCGTCCCGGCTCTAAGAGGTAAAGAAAAAGACCGCAGACCGGGCGAGATTTTGGCAGAAATCAAAGCATTGGTAGCAGAAGGGGTTATTGAAATCACTTTGCTAGGCCAAAATGTAAATACTTATGGTGTTGAGTTCGGCGACAAGGGTGCGTTTGCAAAGTTGCTTCGTGCTTGTGGTGAAATTGAAGGCCTTGAGCGCGTTCGGTTCACTAGCCCACACCCAGCGGCATTCACAGAAGATGTAATTCTGGCAATGGCAGAGACACACAACGTGATGCCTCAGCTACACATGCCACTTCAATCTGGAAGTGATCGAATCCTCAAAGACATGAAGCGAAGCTACAGAAGTTCTAAGTATCTTGGCATCTTGGATAAAGTTCGAGAGCTTATTCCCGACGCAGCCATTTCAACAGACATAATTGTTGGCTTCCCTTCCGAAACAGAAGAGGATTTCCAAGAGACTCTTCGAGTTGTTAGAGAATCTAGATTTGCGATCACATACACATTCCAGTATTCAAAGCGACCAGGAACTCCTGCAGCTGATTTGCCTGGCCAAATACCTAAAGAGGTTGTCCAAGAGCGCTATGAGCGATTACTCGAAGTGGTAAATGATTTGGCGTGGCAAGAAAACAAATTACAGGTTGGCAAACGTGTCGAGGTTTTGATTGGTAACAATGAAGGTCGCAAAGATGATCGCACCAATCGACTAACTGGTAGAGCTAGAGACTCACGTTTAGTTCACATTGATTGGCCTGAAGATATCCCTGAACCAAGACCGGGGGATCTAGTCTGGGCAACTGTTATAGATGCTAAGCCTTACTTCCTAATCGCAGACACTGGCGCTAAGCCTGAGGTTAAAAGAACTATTGCAGGCGATGCTTACGATAGAGCCCAAGCTGAAAGTTGTGCGGTGCCTGGAGTAACTACTGAATCCAAAAAGGGAACTATTGGGCTGAGTGTTGACGTCAAAGTAAATCAGTAACTTATGGCAAGTGAGATCACACCAGAACTTCTTTGCATTGTTGGCCCAACGGGCTCAGGCAAAAGCAACATGGCAATCCACATCGCACTAGATCTCGCCAAACACGAAATCAAGGCAGAAATAGTCAATGCTGACTCTA
>JAPLAJ010000001.1 GCA_026393335.1 Rhodoluna sp.
CCTACATCTTGCAGATTGAGCCCAGAAAGATTGGAGTCAATCAGATTGGAGGAATTGAGTAAAGCTCCTGAGAGGTTAAGCCCGCGGAAATCTACACCTGTGATGCTTAGTCCTGACAAATTTGCGGTTGGGCCAATTAGAAGGCCTTTTTGTATCGTCCAGTCATCTGGTAACGCATTTGGTGTTCCAACTATTGAGTTGCCGAACACCTCAGTGAGTGTGGCGTCAGTCAGGTTTGTATTGGTCAAATTTACAGAAGTCATCCTGGCATAGCTAAGGTCAGCTCCAGTTAAATTCACGTTTCTCAAATCCATATCATTGAGAATGAACGAGCTTAGATTCGCTTCTGGACCAAGTAAAAACTTATTGATCAGCACCCAGTCCGTTGGCAGTGAACTTGGCACTCCAACCACATTCTCAGCTCGAACGTTGTCTAGGTTCGCCTCACTCAAATTAGTGCCAGTCAGATTAGCCCCGCTGAGATTTGAATTACTCAAGTCGTAGCCACTTAGGTTAATGCCAACAAAGTTACAACCCGCCAGGTTTAGGCCTGGTCCAGGTGAGTAGCAATTCGAATCCGCACTTGCTGGCGAGATTGGCATTAAGAATGACAGGGCAATAAGTCCAGTAACTATGGCTTTGATCTTCGACATTGAGGAGTCCTAACTCTTTAAGACCATCATGGCACAATCACCCATAAGTGCTTAGCTAATCTAGATCAACCACCACAGGTACGTGATCTGAAGGCCCTTCACCTTTGCGTTCGTCTCTAACTATTTCAGCTTTTGTGACTCTTTCAGCAAAGGCTTCGTTTCCTAAGATGAAGTCAATTCTCATTCCTTCATCTTTAGGGAATCTAAGTTGCTGGTAGTCCCAGTAGGTATAACCATCTGGGATGAGTGGTCTAACAACATCTTGCAAACCTATTTGTTCGAAGGCATTGAATGCATCTCGTTCTGCTTCAGAGACATGTGTTGACCCAATGAATGCATCCATATCCCAAACATCTTTATCTAGCGGAGCGATGTTGAAATCTCCCATAAGAGCAAGAGCTTGATCTGGTTCATGTTCTAACCACTCAGCTGTTACTGCAGCTAATCTGTCTAACCATTCAAGCTTGTATGTGTAGTGCGGATCATCAAGAGTTCTACCGTTAGGAACATAGAGAGACCAGAGTCTCACATCGTTAAAGGTTGCACCTATTGCTCTGGCTTCTTGAGCTGTTTCAGGACCAAAGCCAGGCATGCCTGGGAAACCCACTTCAACATCTTCAGCTGGTATTTTGCTTGCGAAAGCGACACCATTCCACTGGTTCAAGCCGTGAAGAACTACATGATATCCAGCGTCAGTAAAGGCCTGCATGGGGAACTGCTCAGGCTTGCATTTGATCTCCTGCATAGCTAGAACGTCGATGTCTGCTCTTTGCATCCAGTCGATTACACGCCCGACACGGGTTCTAATTGAGTTCACGTTATGAGTTGCTATGCGCATTACTTAAACTTAAGACATGACTGATACTTCTGCCACCAAGCGTCGCCTGATTGAACTAATAAAGGAACTAGCTGTTGTTCACGGCAGAGTTACTTTATCTAGCGGTATCGAAGCTGATTACTATGTTGATCTTCGTAGAGCAACCCTGCATCATGAAGCAGCTCCTCTGATTGGGCAAGTAATGCTTGATCTACTTGATGACAACGGTGTTACTGACTTTGTTGCTATTGGTGGTTTAACTATGGGTGCAGATCCTGTTGCAACTGCCGTGATGCATCAAGCAGCAAGTAGGGGCAGAGCAATCGATGCTTTTGTTGTTCGTAAAGCTGCAAAGGCCCACGGTATGGGCAGACAGGTTGAAGGACCTGATGTTAAAGGTAAAAGAGTTGTGGTTGTTGAAGATACTTCAACTACCGGTGGTTCTCCACTTACTGCTGCTAAAGCACTGGAGGAAGCCGGAGCAATCATTGTTGCTGTTGCCACAGTTGTTGATAGAGACACTGGAGCACAAAAAGTAATCGAGGATGCCGGCTATAAATATTTCACAGCCGTCACCCTCGATGACTTAGAGCTTCGCTAGTTATTTCCTAATTAACTTTCCAACACCGTTTAGGGTTGTGTATTTAATCCAGTCAACTTTTAGTTCAGCTTTTTCAATAGTTTCATCAAGTGCTCCACCGTCGAAGTTTCCTCCCACAGCGAGATTCAAGATTAGATAGAACTCAGCATTGAACACCCAGTCTTTAGGAGCAATGGTGCTCTTTCTTTGACCACCGACATACTGGCCGTCAACATAGAACTTGATTGAGTTAGGTAGCCAGTCAACACGGTAAGTATGGAATCCAGCACTGAGTGGATCGTTTCCTGCTGAGTAGTAGTTACTCTTTGCAGCACCACCTGAGTAGCCAGGTCCGTGCAAGCTAGAAACAGAAACGAATGGATCTGATCCTCTGGTTTCTACAATGTCAATCTCGCCACATGAAGGCCAGCCGTCGCATGAAGATCTAGGTACACCGAGCATCCAGAAAGCAGGCCACATTCCAACACCTTCGGTGGTTTGAATGCGAGCTGAGATAGTCCCGTACTGGAAACCTAG